>DASWQB010000327.1:0-4474 GCA_036398335.1 Afipia sp.
CAATCTGATGTCGGAGATTTCGGCGGCTATCGCAGCCGCTGTGGAGGAACAGGGCGCTGCGACGCAGGAGATCGCGCGCAACGTGCGTCAGGCTTCAGAGTTGAGCGCACAGGTCGCGGTCAATATCGACGACGTCAATCGTGGCAACAGCGAAACGGGCGCGGCCTCCGCGCAGGTCTTTGCCGCGGCGCAGTCGCTGTCGAAGGAAAGCAGCCACCTTGAGCTTGAGGTGCAAAAATTCATCGCGGCGATCCGCGTGGCATAAATCAGGTTCGGAGAGCCAAAAATAAATCGGCGGCCTTTTGGCCGCCGATTTTTTATTCAGACCGCAGTTGGTCATTGCCAGGCATTGCCGTTCGAAGAACGGCGTCGCTTCGCTTGCCTACAGCCCGGCAATCCATCCGCTTTAAAGAGACTCGTCTTTTCGATGGATGCGCGGGTCAAGCCCACGCATGACGATTCCGAGTAAGGCGGGAGGCTTTAGCTGCACACATTGACCTGACGCGTGCGCCAGCCATGGCGGGTATGAACACGCTGCAACTGATAGCACTGGCTGGTGTCGGAATAACTATCGTCGCTGTAGCCATATCCATTGTCGTAATACGTGTCGTCGTACGGATAACCGTCGTAACCGCCGTAATAGCCATATCCGGCGCCTAGACCCAGCGCGATGCCGGGACCAAAAAACCGTCCGCGATGATGGTGACCATAGCCGCCATGATTCCAGTTGCCATTATGCGTCCACTGCCCGCTGCGGACCGCATTGTTGCCGACAGCGGCACTGCGGAACGAATTTGTGCCCATCACCGCGCCGCGATTGACAGAGGCGAAGCTGCGGGCTCCGCCCCCTCCGGCAAATCCGCCGCCGCGAAAGCCACCGCCACCAAAACCGCCGCCGTGGAATCCGCCACCGCCGAAACCACCGCCATGAAATCCGCCGCCACCATGAAATCCGCCGCCGCCGCCGTGGCCGCCGCCGCCACGCGCCGACGCACCGCCAGCCGTGAACGAGGCCGCCATCATCAGCGCAGCAGCGCCAACCATCCATTTCCTGAACATGTCTTTCGCTCCACTCTGCACTTAACCCTCACAGGAGCTAATGACTCACGCAGCGAATGCTTCCATGATTAGAAGATTTTTATTTGCATACGGATCGAGCGTTTGTGATCGGTCTGCCCTTGCAGCCGAAATAACGCGGAAAAAGCTGCTTTAGAATTCGCCGGGAATATCGCACCGGTGCTGGTGCAGCGGATCAGCCGATCTGGCCGCGATGGCGCAGCACATGATCGGCGAGCACGCACGCCATCATCGCCTCGCCGACGGGAACCGCGCGAATGCCGACGCAGGGATCGTGACGGCCCTTGGTCATGATGTCGGTTTCCGCGCCGGAGCGATCGATGGTCTTGCGCGGGGTCAGGATAGATGAGGTCGGCTTCACGGCGAAGCGCGCGACGACGGCCTGCCCGGTCGAGATTCCGCCGAGGATGCCGCCGGCATGATTGGACAGGAACACCGGACCGTTATTGCCCATTCTCATTTCATCCGCATTGTCCTCGCCATGCAGCTCGGCCGCGCCAAACCCGGCGCCGATCTCGACGCCCTTCACCGCGTTGATGCTCATCAGGGCCGAGGCCAGATCGCTATCGAGCTTGCCGTAGATCGGCGCGCCAAGTCCGGCCGGCACGCCCTCCGCGATTACCTCGACCACCGCGCCGATGGACGAGCCCCTCTTGCGGATGTCGTCGAGATACTCCTCGAAGAAAGCGGCTTTCGTCTTGTCCGGACAGAAGAACGGATTGCGCGCGACCTCGTCCCAATCCCAGTTGGCGCGATCGATCTTGTGCGGCCCCATCTGAACCAGCGCGCCGCGCACATTCATATCGGCAATGATCTTGCGCGCGATGGCGCCGGCCGCGACACGCGCCGCGGTCTCGCGCGCGGATGAGCGCCCGCCGCCGCGATAATCGCGGATGCAGTATTTGGCGTCATAGGTGAAGTCGGCATGGCCGGGACGAAACTTGTCCTTGATCTCGGAATAGTCCTTCGAACGCTGGTCGGTGTTCTCAATCATCAGCGCGATCGGCGCGCCGGTGGTAACCTGCTGGCCGTTATCATTGGTCATCACACCCGACAGGATTTTGACCTGATCAGCTTCCTGCCGCTGGGTGGTGAACCGTGACTGACCGGGGCGGCGGCGGTCAAGATCGCGCTGGATGTCTTCCACCGTCAGCGGAATGCGCGGCGGCGTGCCATCGACCACGCAGCCGAGCGCAACCCCGTGGCTTTCGCCAAAGGTCGTGACGCGGAACATGTGGCCGAAGGTGTTGAAGGACATGGCGGACCTGATCTGCAAACTTGCAGACGATAAAGTGCAACAATGCATTTCAAGATCTGCAAACTTGCAATTGTCGTAGCCGGAAGTAGCGAAAATCGCAAATTTTGGTAGCAAAAAAGCTACTTCGTCATGGCTGGGCCTGTCCCGGCCATCCACGCCTTAACCATCTTACGCTAGCTCCAAGACGTGGATGCCCGGCACAAGGCCGGGCATGACAACGATAAAGCCAGCGCGTCGCTTCGCTTAACTATGTTTCTCGACCTTGCCGCCCGAGAAAACATAGACCACGCCCTGCTCGATATAGAGCTCGATGGCGCTGGCCGCCGTATCGACATCAAGCGCCACCATCAGTGCGCGGCACGAGCCGCCATGCGACACCGCAACCGTGTCCTGCAACAGCGAATCGTACCAGTCGCGCATGCGGATGGCGACCGAGGCGTAGCTCTCGCCTCCGGGCGGCGGCACGCCCCATTTGTCGCGCTGACGCTCGGCAAACACCTCCGGATGCGACACTTCCATCTGCGCCAGCGTCGATCCTTCCCAGTGGCCGTAGCCGATCTCGCGCAGCCGGTCGTCAAGCTCATAGCCATGCGGCGGCACACCCAGCACGCCGCGCATCAGTTCCATCGTGTTGCGCGCGCGTCCGAGCGGCGACGATACGAACGGAATTCTCGAAGGATCATGCGCGTCGTTTCTGAGAATATCGGCGAGCAATTCACCGGAGCGCACCGCCTGCGCCTTGCCGAGATCGTTCAGCGGAATGTCCTGCGTGCCCTGAAAGCGGCCGGCCGCATTCCATTCGGTCTGGCCGTGACGGACGAAGTAAACTTTTGGATTGGGCATGAGAATTTCTCGGAATGTCATTGCCGGGCATAGCCGTTCGAGGAACGGCGTTGCTTCCGCTCGCCTATGACCCGGCAATCCATCTTTTAGGAACATTTCTGAAGAGGATGGATACGCGGATCAAGTCCGCGCATGACGATCTTGAATGTTGCGGCTTATTCTTTCCCGCCCAGCGAAATATCCGGCGCGTCGGGCCGCTTCATGCCCACGACGTGATACCCGGAATCGACGTGATGCACCTCGCCGGTGACGCCGCGCGACAGGTCCGACAACAGATACATCGCGCTGTCTCCGACTTCTTCCTGGCTGACGTTCCGCCGCAGCGGCGAATTGTATTCGTTCCATTTCAGGATATATCGAAAATCGCCGATGCCCGATGCGGCGAGTGTCTTGATCGGCCCCGCCGAGATCGCGTTGACGCGGATGTTCTTCGCGCCCAAATCAGCAGCGAGATAACGCACGCTGGCCTCCAGCGCCGCCTTCGCCACACCCATCACATTGTAATGCGGCATCCATTTCTCGGCGCCGTAATAAGACAGCGTCAGGATCGAACCGCCTTCGCTCATCAGGTGTTCGGCGCGCTGCGCGATCGCGGTGAGCGAATAGCAGGAGATCAGCATCGAATTGGAAAAATTGTCCTGCGTGGTCTCGATGTAGCGCCCGTCAAGCTGGTCCTTGTCGGCGAAGGCAACGGCGTGAACGACGAAGTCGATCCGGTCCCAGTGCTTTTTCACCTCCGCGAACACCGCGTCGATGGTCGCCGGATCGGTGACGTCGCAATGGCCGAGCGTGATCGCGCCAAGCTCCTTGGCCAGCGGCTCGACCCGCTTTTTCAGGGCGTCACCCTGCCAGGTCAGCGCCAGTTCCGCGCCCTGGTCGCGGCAGGCTTTCGCGATCCCGTAGGCGATAGAGCGGTTGTTGGCAACGCCAAAAATCACCCCGCGCTTGCCGCGCATCAGGCCGGTATTGTCTGCCATTATCAGGTATCCATCGCCAAAAGAGGCCCCTCTTGGCACAGGCGTTTTCCCCGTTCAAGGACAACGGGCGCCGCCAGGCCCATTCCCAAGAGCCGCAGGCGGAATAGCCGGGAATTCATGGTGTTATACGATGAGACCCCGCCCTTGCGCGCAGCCCGATCCGCGATAAACCGCCCTGATGAACGATTTCCGGCACAACGTCGAAACCATGATTCCTGCGCTGCGCCGCTATGCGCGGGCACTGGCGCGCGACACCGACATCGCCGACGATCTGGTGCAGGATACGGTGGTGCGGGCGCTGCGCGCGGAGAAGCTGTTT
>DASWQB010000328.1:0-5422 GCA_036398335.1 Afipia sp.
AATATGATGGTGAGACCGGCGAGCAGGATGTTGAGCGCTATCTCGTTCGGTGTCTTCTGGCGCTCGGCACCTTCGACAAGTTTGATCATGCGGTCGATGAAGGTCGAGCCCTGCGCCGCGGTGATACGGACACGAATCCAATCGGACAACACTTGTGTGCCGCCGGTGACCGCCGAGCGATCGCCGCCCGACTCGCGGATAACGGGCGCGGACTCGCCGGTGATCGCGGCCTCATTGACCGATGCGACGCCCTCGATGACTTCGCCGTCAGAGGGAATGGTATCCCCCGCCTCGACCAGCACGATATCACCAACCTTCAGCGAAGTGCCCGGCACCATCCGGTATGTTTTGTCAGAACCGGTCAGGAGCTTGGCCTGACTTTCGGTACGGGTCTTGCGCAGCGATTCCGCCTGCGCCTTGCCGCGGCCTTCCGCGACGGCTTCGGCGAAATTCGCGAACAGCACCGTGAACCAAAGCCACAGGATGATCTGGAATGTGAAACCGAGGTTTTCTCCGCCGGTGACAAGATCGCGCACGAAGATAATAGTGGTGAGCGCGGCGACGACCTCGACCACGAACATCACCGGGTTCTTCGCCATCAGGCGCGGATTGAGCTTGGCAAAGGCCGAGACAATCGCGGGGCCGACGATCTTTGGATCGAGCATCGCCGAGACCGGCGTCCGCTTCTGCAAATTCAATGTATCCATGGTTCGTACTCCGAAATCGGGATCGATCAGAACAAGGTGTTCGTGTTCATCGCGAGATGTTCGACGATCGGGCCCAGGGCCAATGCGGGGAAGAAGGTGAGACCACCGATGATGAGGATCACGCCGACGACGAGGCCGACAAACAGGCCGCCCGTGGTCGGCAGCGTTCCGGCTGACGGCGGGATCGACTTCTTGCCGGCGAGCGAACCCGCCAATGCCATCGCAGGCACGATCATGAAGAAGCGGCCGACGAACATCGATGAGGCGAGCGTCAAATTGTAGAACAGCGTGTTGCCGGTGAGACCACCGAACGCCGAGCCGTTATTCCCTGTCGCCGACGTGAACGCATACAGCACCTCGGTGAAGCCGTGCGGCCCAGCATTCGCCATCGACGCCATCGCCGAAGGCAGCACCACGGCGACCGCGGTCCAGCCAAGATACATCAGCGGCAGGACCAGAATGGCGAGCATCGCCATCTTCACTTCGCGTGCCTCGATCTTCTTGCCGGCATATTCCGGCGTACGGCCCACCATCAGGCCGGCAACAAAGATCGCGAGCACGACGAACAGCAGCATGCCGTAAAGACCCGCGCCAACGCCGCCGATGATGATTTCACCGAGCTGCATATTGATGAGCGGGATCATGCCACCAAGCGCAGTAAAGGAATCATGCATGGCGTTGACCGCACCGCATGACGCAGCCGTTGTGACCACAGCGAACAGAGCTGATGCGACGACGCCGAAGCGCACTTCCTTGCCTTCCATGTTGCCGCCGGCAACGCCCAACGTATGCATGGCGGTAGTGCCGTTTGCCTCAGCCCAATACGTGACCGTGACACCGGCAACGAACAAAACACCCATCACGGAAAGGATCGCCCAACCCTGACGCTGGTTGCCGACCATGCGGCCGAACATATTGGTCATCGCCGCACCAATTGCGAAGATCGAGATCATCTGCACGAAGTTCGACAGCGCGGTCGGATTTTCGAAAGGGTGCGCGGCGTTGGCGTTGAAGAAGCCGCCGCCATTCGTGCCGAGCATCTTGATCGCGATTTGCGAAGCGACCGGACCAACCGCGATGTTCTGCTTGGCGCCTTCCAGCGTGGTCGCGTCGACATAGGCACCCAGCGTCTGCGGAATGCCCTGCCAGACCAGGAACAACGTATAGACGACGCAGATCGGCAGCAGGACATAAAGGGTGGCGCGAGTCACATCGACCCAGAAATTGCCAATGGTGCGCGCGGACGAACGCGCAAAACCGCGGATCAGTGCCACCGCCAGCGCAATTCCGGTCGCCGCCGAAAGAAAATTCTGATGCGTCAGGCCGAGCATTTGCGTGAGATAAGACAGCGTGCTCTCGCCACCGTAATTCTGCCAGTTGGTGTTGGTGATGAAACTGATCGCGGTGTTGAAGGACAGATCCTGAGCCACTGCCGACTGATCGGCCGGATTGAATGGCAGTCCTGCCTGAAGCCGCATCAGCCCATAGATGATGAGAAAACCTCCGACATGGAACAGCAGCATCGCGACCGTGTAGGTCAGCCAATGCTGTTCGCGCCGCTCATCGACACCACCGATCCAATAGATACCGGATTCAACTGGGCGGAGCAGAGGCGACAACAGTGTGCGCTCGCCGTTGAATATGCGGGTCATGTACCCGCCAAGCGGCTTTGTGAGCGCTATGACGATGACGCAAAATAGAAGAATTTGAATCCAGCCAATGGCAGTCATGGTGGTGTGCCTTCATGGTTACTGAAGCTATGGCGCGGGCGGATGCCGCCGTGCGTGATGCGCTCAAAAGCGCTCGGGGCGCAGCAGTGCGTATATGAGATAAATCAGCAGCACGGCGGAGACGGCGCCGGCGAGCGCGTAATCGAAAATCATGGCAGTTCTCCTTACAGGCGCTCGCAAACGTAGGCGTACCCGATGGACAGCACGAAGAAGCCCAGACCGAGGGCCAGCATGAGAAAATCGAACATGAGAAGCTCCTTGCGGCGTGGCGCTGAAGGCAAAAGTAGCCCGAAGCGGCAGCCGTCGCGTTTTCAGCCTCAGGAGGTGCCAGCTTCGTCATAGGTTTTCGAGGGGAGCGCCGAAGCGACGTTATAGGAATCCTATAAAGACGCGCGGAGACGTCTCTCTTGCACGCCCGCGCTCGCAGCGGCTTTTTCGAACGGCCCAAAACCTTTATGCGGTTTCTATATCTTCGGCTTTCCAGCCATCTCGCATTCGAATGGCGTCGCGCTCATCCTGGCTGAACGAACTTGTTCAGTGAGGAGCATGCCATGCTGTTTCGCCCCGAACGCGCCCAGCGTCTCGATCGTGTCGCGAATATGCTGCGCGACGGCAAACCGCCCGCAGAGCTGCTATCCAGCATAGCCGATGTTTGCAGGCGCGTGATCTCATCTCGCGAAAGCCCGCATATCAAGGAATTGATCCATGCCGGCGCCTGGACGGATGCCGCGCTCACTCTGCTTGCGGTCGAGCTTCCGGCGTGGAAACTGCGCCGCCTCGCTTATGACGAAGGCGAATGGTACTGCGCCATCTCGCATGAACGCGAACTGCCCGAATGGCTGGATGGCGCCATCGAAACTCGCCACGCCGATCTCTTCACCGCGATCCTGAAGGCTGTGGTCGAAGGACTGCTCATTGCCGAGGAAGAACAGCATGGCGGAAAGAGAATAAGAATTCCGCTTGATGCCCAAAACCTCGTTAGCTGCGATAATTTCGGCTGAGATTTTTCAATGAAACACATCGAACCACCGGCCTGCGAAGAAACTCCTTCGCGCAACACCTCTGTCGTCCTCATAGGAAAGAATGGACGCGGCCAATGGGTCGCAAGGGAGCGCAGCGGCCTTTATGGTGGCCTGTTCATCGATCGCATCTCAGCAATGCGCTATGCGTTGTTCGAAAACTGTCATCACCCAGAAGCGATCATTCCGGTGCCGTTCGTGCTCGAACTGGATATCAGCAGAGCACATCAACGCCAGAGGAAATAATCGACAGAACGAAAAGGATTGAGCGCGAGGCTCAATCCCATTTGTGATCCAGCATGACCGGAATCTGCGCGAGTTTCGATCCGTCGCTGCACGGCTTGTGCTTCTCCCGCCATTTCGGCCCCGGACCGCGCATGTAGTATTTTTCCGGATGGTATTGGTTGAGCGAACCACCCCACAACACCATCATCAGATCGGCCGCGAGCTTTCGTGCGCGGAGCGACAGCGCGTGAAAGCTAGGTGCGCCGTTCAGCACATGCATGCTCACGACAACTTCCTCGGGGTGCTGTCTGCCGTATCCGATGATTCAGTTTGCTCGTCATTTTCCAGCAGATGGCTACAGGGAATGCCGTACCACATCCATTCGCGCTGGACCCGCCGGTATTCGGCGTTGCGCATTGCGGCGTAAAGAGCGCTGCCCCACCCGGCAAACTTTGAAAAGATGGTGCGGCCGAGCGCAGAGATCCGCTTGAGGTGCTTGCCCTTGATGTCGTGAACAATCGGCGGATCGTTCTGTTTGATCAGAAAGGCACGATAGTCGTCGTTATAAACGAAAGTCTGTCGGTGATTCAAAAGTGCCATGTGAGCACCTCCTGAACTGAACTGACGGCACATACGCCGCCAGCAGTCAGAAGATGCTGAGCTAACCATAGGAAATCGAGACGGACAGATGCGCTACGTTATAGTCAGGTCATAAGAGAGTGGACTGACGTCATACGATGAATGCCGCCGAACCATGCAATTCGTCGGAACGCCCTTTTCTTTCAGAAGCCCCACGATCCGGCTCTGGACCGCTCTTAGGTAAAAAAATCTTTGAAAATGACGCCACGCGATAAATAGCTTCCATCTTGCGGCTTGATACGCGCCAATATCTCTCTTTTTTTCCGATGGCTGTTCAATGAGACCATGCGTTCTTAGAACAAAGTCTCAAAAGATCTTTTGTGAGGCTTTGTCATGACCGCCCTGATGTCCCTGCGCCGCCCGATTCAGTGGCTGGCAGCCGCATTGATTGCAACCGTGTTCATATCCCACGCGGCGCTTGCCGAAACACCGACACTGCGCGTGGCGCAGCAATTCGGGATCGCTTATCTGCCGATGATCGTCGTGAAGGAACAGAATCTGTTCGAAAAACACGCGCGGGAACTCGGGCTGAACGACACCAAGATCGACTGGATCAGGCTTTCCGGCGCGTCGGCGATGAACGATGCACTGATATCGGGATCGCTCGATTTCGCCTCGGCCGGCATCGCGCCCATGATCGTGACATGGGACAAGACGCGCGGATCGGTCGATGTGGTGGGCATCGCCTCTCTCGGCTCCATGCCCAACGTCCTGACGACCAACAATCCGAACGTCAAAACGCTCGCCGACTTCACGGCAAACGACAAGATCGCGCTACCCTCCGTCAAGGTTGGATTTCAGCCGATCGTTCTGCAGATGGCCGCCGACAAGGCTTTCGGCCAATACGACAAGCTGGATTATCTGACGGTCAGCCTGCCGCATCCGGACGCCGCGGCTTCCCTTCTCTCAGGTCTCGCGGGCATCAGCGCGCACTTTACATCGCCTCCCTTCGTTCAGCAGGAACTCGGGAGCGACAAGGTTCATGCGATTCTGTCGAGCTACGACGTGGTCGGCGGACCGCATACGTTCAATGTGATCTATGCGCCCAAAAAGTTCGTCGACGACAATCCGAAAACCGTCGCCGCCTTTGTCGCGGCGCTGG
>DASWQB010000329.1:0-1906 GCA_036398335.1 Afipia sp.
GGCCCTGTCGCATAGCCGAAACGTCGACGTTTTCGCGCTGCTCGCTCCGATCATTCTTGCCAAGCCTCTCGCCGCGAGGCTTGGAAGCGAAGGCAATGCTGAGGGACATGTTTCGAGACAACCGCAATGGAATGTATTTGCGGTGGTTGCGATTGCGGTTTTCATTTTCGCTTTTAGTATCGCGTCCACGCGCCGTTATTCTCCTCCGTCTGCGATGTCGCCGGCTGCCGCCGTCGCGGCTCTGCAGGAGCGGAAGATTTCGCGCGTCTTCAACGATTAGGATTTCGGAGGTTATCTGATCTGGGCCGGAATGCCGACGTTCATCGACGGCAGAACTGAGCTGTTCGGCGAAAACTTCATGGTCCAGAACGACGATGCGACCTCGCTCAAGAACCCTGAAACATTTTTGAAGATGCTTCGCACCTACAATATCGAGGCAACGCTTTTGTATAGAACGACGCTGGCTGTGCGTCTGCTGGACCAGCTTGACGGCTGGGCAAGGATTTATGCCGACGACGCAGTCGTGGTACATGCGCGCATCGACCGAGGCCCGAATATCAATTTGCGGTAATTGATCGCCGTCTTTCGGCAGACAAATTTTCAAGCATCCGTGATTTGTTGCACTGCTTTCTTCCTTGAAAAGGGTGCTCCGCAGCAATCGCATTGCTATTTTCCCGGGCATCTTTCCTTTGCCGTGGAACCGCGCAAGATGCGGTTATAAATCTGTTGCACGACGCAGCTAGAGGCAAGGCATGACGTCATCTGAAATGGACGGCCATACGAATCGGGTGATCATCTTCTCGTTGCGTCACGTGTGTGCGGCGACTGGTGCGTGTCGTCTCAATGAGGGAACTATCTCGAATCCATGACGTTGTAGCGCGCCAGAGGAACCGGAGCTTTCCGGGTTGGGACATGTCAGACACATACATCATCGAAGTCAGTTCGGAAGCGGCGGGTATCGTCGTTCGCGATGAACGCGGTTATCGCTTCTTCGCCGCCAATCATCGTTTCAATCAGCTCGAGGGCCGGCTGTTTCGCAGCGCCCGCGATGCTGAGCGCACCGCGACGCGCCTGCTTGCCGGCACGCTGGAGCCTGAAGCAGCCTGAGCGGTTGCAGACCGAATAAACAAAAGGCCGGGATCGCTCCCGGCCTTTTTGATTCTTAATAGCTCTTGCGCCGATCCCGTCACGCGACTTGCGGCGTGCCTTGTGCCAGCGCCGGATAATCAGTGTAACCCTTCGCACCGCCGCCATAGAACGTTGTCTGATCCCACGGGTTGAGCGAAGCGCTGGTCCGCAGGCGTTCGACCAGATCGGGATTGGAGATGAACAATTTTCCGAATGCGATCAGGTCGGCCTGGTTCTTTGCCAGCACGTCGTTCGCCAGCTTCAGATCGTAACCGTTGTTGGCGATGTAAGTGCCGTGAAAGCGCTTGCGCAGGCTGGCATAATCGAACGGTACGACGTCGCGCGGGCCGCCGGTCGCGCCCTCGACCACATGGATATAAACCAGCTTCTCCGCGCTCAAGCCGTCAACAATGTAGTCGAACAGCTTTTGCGGGTTGCTGTCCGTGAGATCGTTGGCGGGTGTGACCGGCGATATGCGAATGCCGGTGCGGTCCGCGCCGATCTCGGCAGCAACGGCCTTGGAGACTTCCAGCATCAGCCGTGCGCGGTTCTCGATCGAGCCGCCGTAAGCGTCAGTACGCTTGTTGGCGCCATCGCGTGCGAACTGATCGAGCAGATAACCGTTGGCGCCGTGAATCTCGACGCCGTCGAAGCCTGCTTCGCGTGCGTTGCGCGCGGCGCGCCTGTAATCGTCGATAATGCCGGGAATTTCCGCCAAAGTCAGCGCGCGCGGCTCTGAGACTTCGGTGAACTGGCCGCCGACAAAGGTTTTTGTGTT
>DASWQB010000330.1:0-12690 GCA_036398335.1 Afipia sp.
GTAAAGCTCGCGGATGCGGCGGTTGATCCAGGTATCCTCGCGCCCCTCTTGCGGCGCGGCGCAGCCATCGACCGTGCGGGCGAAAGCGGTATTCACGGTGATGTGGAAAGCGTCGGAGCGGACAGTGCGCGCCAGGCGCGAGGCGACGCGAAAGCCGTCAAGCGGAATGATGCCGCGCAGTTCGGGTTCGACCCAGAACAATGTCGGGTCGTCGGCGCTCTCCGCCATCGGAAAAATGCCACAGGCATAAGCGCGCAGCAGGACTTCCGGCGTGATCTCTGAGGAGGCTGAATCGCGCGAGCTCATTCGCTATGATAGCAGGTAAACCGCGACAGCGGCCCAAAGGATCGTGAAGAGGCTCATGCGGTAATCGCGGCCCGTGATTTCGCCCCGGTAGTGCCCCCAAACCGCAGCACCATGCGCGTGCCCGTATGCGCGGGGTCCCGCGTGACATCGGCTTCGAGTTTGTTGGCCATCGCGCCGACGATGCGCTGGCCCATCCCGGTGGAACGCGGGTCCTGCTTGACCTCAAGGCCGACGCCGTCGTCGGCGATTACCAATTCGATGTGGCTACCATCGCGGCGCAGTTCGACATGAATCGGGCCCGCGCCGTCGGGGTAGGCATATTTCACGGCGTTCATCACCAGTTCGTTGACGATGATTCCGATGGCCACCGCGCGGTCGGGATCGATCTCGATGGGTTCGGATTTGAGAGTCAGGCGGGACATCCTGTTGCCTTCCGCCGAACGCCGCAAATCCTCGAGCAACGCTTCGAGATACTGATTGAGCATCACGGTGTTCAGGTCATGTGAGGTGTAGAGCCTGCGATGCACCTGAGCGACCGCCGCGACGCGGCCCATCGCGTTGCTCAGGGCGGCCTTTACGTCGTCGTCCGCGCTCGAATTGGCCTGCAAATGCAAAAGCGAGGCGATGATTTGAAGGCTGTTGCCGACGCGGTGATTGACCTCGCGCAGCAGCACTTCGCGCTCGGCGGCAAGCGCAGCGTAACGGTCACGCGAGGCATGCACCTCGGCCTCGGCGTCGTCGCGTGCGCGGCGTACGCGTGCGGCTTCTATCGCCCCTGTGACGGCATTGTAGAGCGTCGAGACGAACTCGCCTTGTGTGTCCTTGACCAGATAATCGGCCGCGCCTGACTTCAGCGCGGTGATCGCAATCTGGCTGTCCTGCGAAGCTGTCACGAACACCACAGGCGGCGCATGAGGCAGTTGGTAAATCTGTTCAAGCGTTTCCAGCCCGTCGAGACCGGGCATGTGCTGGTCGAGGGCAACGACATCGATGCCGCCTTGCTTGAGACGTGCAATGCCGCTTGCGCCCTCGGCGGCATGCTCTACATCAAGTCCGAGCCGCTTCAATCCGCGCTCGACAAGGCGAGCCAGCGCCTCGTCGTCGTCGATGTAAAGCAGTTTGGGAGCGGGTGGTGTCATGCGCGGGCCGCAGGCACTTGAATGACGGAAAAGAACAGGCCGAGCTGGCGAATGGCATTTGCGAAATTTTCGTAATTCACCGGCTTGGTGATGTAGACGTTACATCCAAGCGCATAGCATCGCTTGATTTCCTCTGCATCGTCGGTGGTGGTCAGCACCACCACGGGCGTGCATTTGAGATATTTATTCTCTTTGACCTGCTTGAGAATGTCGGTCCCGGTCATGTCGGGAAGGTTGAGATCGAGCAGAATCAACATCGCCTGTCCCTTGTGCTCGACGCCTGTGCCATCGGCACCGGTCAAATATTTCATCGCGTCCGTGCCATTAGTGAAAGGCAAAATCTCGTTATTGACGCCGGATCGGCGGATATTGCGCTCGATCAGCCGCGCATGTCCTTCGTCGTCTTCAATCATGATAATTTTGACTGGATTACCCATACGTTTTTCCTAGCGATGACATCGTCCACCGCGCTGGCAGTGTGATGGTGAAAGTGCTGCCTTCGCCGGGTTCGGAGGCGACGGAGATGGTGCCGCCCATGCGGCGGACAAGTGCGCGAACATGGGCAAGACCGATCCCCTGACCGGGTTTGTCCTGCGTACCGGCGCGCCTAAACAGATCGAAGATACGTTCGTGGTCCTTGGGATCAATGCCGCGCCCGTTGTCCGATATCTCGTATATGACAAACCCCAGCTTGTTTCGTCCGCGCACGGCGATATCGCCGGGCACGCCCGGCCGCAGATATTTCAAAGAATTCTCAATGAGATTGGAGAAGATTTGTTCCATCGCCAATCGGTCGCTCACGATATTTGGCAGAGGTTCAATTCTGATCTGGGCGTTTGCCTCGGATGATTGGTGCGCGAGCGTTGAGACGATTTCTTCAACCAGTTCGCGTGTCTCGATCGGGACCGGCTTAAATTCACGGCGGCCTTCGCGTGTCAGATTGAGGATCGCGCTGATCAGGCGATCCATCTTGCCGATGGACGATTTGATGAAGCCGAGCGCCTCTGAAAATTCTTCCGACAGTTGTCTGTCTTCGTCCGACAACAGCCTGTCTGGGTCCGTTTCTCCGAGAGGATCCGGAGGGATGGGCGAAGCTGCCGCGGTGCGGCTGTAGCGCGCGATCCGTCCGAATATGTCGGTGCGCAGTTCCTCAAGCTCGCTGGTGAAGCCCATGATGTTGACCAAGGGCGAGCGCAAATCGTGGCTGACGATGTATGCGAAGCGCTGGATTTCCTGATTGGCCTCGCGCAGATCGGAGGTGCGTTCATCGACCGCCGCTTCGAGATTGAGGTTGTTTTCCCGCAATTGCTGTTCCGCATCGTCCCGCGCTCGCGACGAGCGGCGCACCAGAAACAGCGAAGCGCCCGCGAGCGCAACCACCAAGCCAGAGCCGGCGGTGGTAACGATCGCGGCGAGCGCCTGACTTTGATCGGCCGATTGGGTGCGCAGACGGAACAGCCGGGTTTCCTCGGTACGCATGTCGTCGGCGATGTCACGGATTTTGTTCAGACCATCGCTCGATGCGCTGTTTGAAAGCAACTGCTTGGCTTCATCGGTTTTGCCCGAGCGCCCCAATGCAAGCGCCTGGCGAAAATCGTCGAACCGTTGTTCGGCCAAAGGCTGGATCACGCTTACATTGCGCTGTTGGACCGGGTTATCAGCGGTGAGTTCACGTAGCCGCAGCATTGCCGGACCGAGTTGCCGGTCCGACGAGTTGAATTCATCGATGTAGCTGTCTTGACCGGTGAGCAGGTAACCCCGGACAGCACTTTCACCGCGCCGCATCTCGAGTTGAGCCGTTGAGATCTGATTTTCGGCCTCGACAGTGTGCACCACCCATGCAGAGTCGCTGCGCGCGCGGTTGACAAGGAAAATGGATATGGCGCTGATCGCAACCAGCACGATGAAACCGGCCGACAGCAGGCCAATCTGCCACAGCGTGCGTCGCCGTGCAGCGTCACGAGTCAATTCGGCCTCGCAAACTGGTGGAGTGGATTTGACATTCGCTACCCACCCAGCCGCGAGTTCTCAAAGCGAATCTCAAATCCAAAACTCCACGAGAAACCTAGACTTGCTAAGGGCCTTTGACTCTAACATACGCAAGAATACTACCGAAATGGGATGCGAATGTTAGAATCGGACCACTGGAGTGCCTCAACAGTCGATCCAAAAGGCCAGTCGGGCAGCCTTAGTGCGGCTTTGTATCGCCGCTGGCAAGATATTGTTCGAGCCAGTGAATATGATAGTCGCCGTCAATGATGCTGGGTTCCCGCGCAAGGGCGCGGAACAAAGGCAGCGTGGTTTCCACGCCGTCCACCACGATCTCGTCCAGCGCGCGCCGCAGCCGCATCAGGCATTCCCCGCGGGTTTTGCCATGGACAATCAGCTTTCCGACCAGTGAATCGTAATAAGGCGGAATCACGTAACCCTGATAGACGGCGGAATCGATGCGCACGCCAAGGCCGCCGGGCGGATGGAACTGGGTGATCTTGCCGGGCGAGGGGCGGAAAGTGACTGGATTTTCTGCGTTGATGCGGCATTCGATGGCATGGCCGTTGATGACGATATCTTCCTGACGGCACGGCAAATCGCCGCCGGCGGCGACCCGGATTTGTTCGATCACAAGATCGATGCCGGTAATCATTTCCGTGACCGGATGCTCGACCTGGATGCGGGTGTTCATTTCGATGAAATAGAACTCGCCGTCCTCATAAAGGAACTCGATGGTGCCGACGCCGAGATACTGCATCTCGCGCATTGCCTTGGCACAGGTCTCGCCGATTTTGGCGCGCGCAGCGGCGCTGATGATGGGCGAGGGGCCTTCTTCCCACACCTTCTGATGGCGGCGCTGGAGCGAGCAGTCCCGCTCGCCAAGATGGATGGCGCCGCCGCGTCCGTCGCCGAGCACCTGGACCTCGATGTGGCGCGGCTTGCCGAGATATTTTTCCAGATAGACCGAGCCATCGCCGAACGCGGCCTTGGCCTCGTTGCTCGCGGTGGACAATGCCAGCATCAGATCGGCCTCGGTCGGCGCGACCTTCATGCCGCGTCCGCCACCGCCGGCCGCGGCTTTGACCAGCACCGGAAATCCGATTTTCTTCGCGATCGCCATGGCGTCGTCGGAGGCGCCGACACCGCCATCCGATCCCGGCACAACCGGGATGCCGAGGCGTTGCGCGGTCTTCTTGGCTTCGATCTTGTCGCCCATGGTGCGGATGTGCTCCGCCTTCGGACCGATGAAATGCAGGTTGTGATCGGCGAGAATTTCGGCGAAACGGGCATTCTCCGACAGGAAGCCGTAACCGGGATGCACCGCGTCCGCGCCGGTGATTTCACATGCGGCAAGCAGCGCGGGAATATTGAGATAGCTGTCCTTGGCTGCGGGCGGACCGATGCACACGCTCTCGTCAGCGAGGCGCACGTGCATCGCATTGGCGTCGGCGGTGGAGTGGACCGCGACGGTGGCGATACCGAGTTCCTTGCAGGCGCGCAGCACGCGCAGCGCGATCTCGCCGCGATTGGCTATCAGAATCTTGTCGAACATCGCGACGCCTGATGCTGGATGAATTTATTCGATGATGACGAGCGGTTCGCCGAACTCAACCGGCTGGCCATCCTCGACGAGAATTTGTGTCACCGTTCCGGCGCGAGTGGACGGAATCTGGTTCATGGTCTTCATGGCTTCGATGATGATGAGCGTGTCGCCGACCTTGACCTTGCTGCCCACGTCGATGAACGGACGTGCGCCGGGCTCGGAGGCGAGATAGGCGGTGCCAACCATCGGGGAGGGCACCATGCCGGGATGTTTGGCGACATCAGCCGGTGCGGTTGCGGCAGGCGCGGTTTGCGATGCACCGGCGGCGGACGGGGCATGATGGATAGGTGCTGACACAGCGGCGGCGACGGTGATGTTGCGCGCGACACGAACGCGCAGGCCCGCGCGCTCGATCTCGATCTCGGTCAAATTGGTTTCATCGAGCAGGGCGGCGAGATCGCGAACCAGTTCGCGCTCGTCGGTTGTTTTCGTCTTGTCCGATGCTGGGTCTTGTGGCTGACGGGCCATGGAATTCGAAACTTTCTGAATGGACAAAGGAATCAGGCTTTCGCCACGGCGCCGATCTTGCTGGCAAGGCCGGTGATCGCGAGGCCATATCCCTGGATACCGAAACCGCTCAAGGTCGCGAATGCAGCCTTGGCGATAAATGACTGATGACGGAAACGCTCGCGTGCATAGACGTTCGAGACGTGAACTTCAACCGCCGGAATCTGCACGCCGACCAGCGCGTCATGAATGGCGATCGAGGTGTGGGAATAGGCCCCGGCATTGATGATGATCCCGGCGGCTTTTTTGTCCCGGGCTTCGTGGATGAAATCGACCAGCTCGCCCTCACGATTGGTCTGGCGGCATTCGGCGGTGAGGCCGAATCGCGCGGCGGTCTCCCGGCACAGCTTTTCGACGTCGGCCAGGGTATGGTGGCCGTAGATGTCCGGCTCACGGGTGCCGAGCAGATTGAGGTTCGGCCCGTTGAGCACGTAGATCGTCTTTGCCATCGAAAATCCGGATGTCCGCAGAAGGCGCGCCAAATGCGCTTCAACGCGGGTTTATAGGCAACATGACAGCGGGAGGGAAGCCTTGAGGACATCCGCAATCCGCTGCTGATAGCTTATCCAGTTTACGAAAATAGCGATGGAACCTGATGGAATCGCTCATTAACCAATCTTAACGATGGCCCATGGCGACGATGAGGAAATCCGTTAGCGGCAAGTCTTCGGCGCGGGCGCCTCAGCAGGTCGCCTTGCCACAGCGCGCCTCCGAAATCTTCTGGCTGAGGCCCTCCAGCCCCACGGCTCCAACGACCACTTCCTTGCCGATCACGTAGCTCGGGGTGCCGTTCAGGCCCATGTCCTCGGCCATCTTGAAGTTCTCGGCCAGCGTGGCATCGATCTCAGGACCGGCGAGGTCCTTTTCGAGTTTAGCCATATCGAGGCCGGCGTCCTTGGCCGCCGCCAAGGCTTTGGCTTTGTCGGCCTGGCCGCGCCCGCCAAGCAGCTTCTGATGGAAGTCGAGATACTTCTTGCCACTCGGGTCCTGCATCCGTACCGCGACAGCGACGCGTGCGGCCTCCACAGAGCCCGGTCCGAGCACCGGGAATTCCTTCAGCGTCACGCGCAGTTTTGGGTCGCTCTTGAGCAGGTCGAGCATGTCGCTCATCGCGCGTTTGCAGTAGCCGCAATTGTAATCGAAGAACTCGACGAAATTGACGTCGCCGCTGCGATTGCCGAGCAACACGCCGCGCGGCGAATTGAAGAGGGTCTCGGCGTTTTTCGCCACCGCAGCCTGGTGCTTTTGGGCGTCCGCCGCTGCCTGCCGCTTGGACAATTCGGCTGAAACCTCTTCGAGGATTTCAGGATGCGAGAGCAGGTAGTCCTTGACGATGGTTTCGATTTCACCGCGCTGGCCATCGGTGAAGCTGGCTGCGGCGGCGGGCAGAGCGGCAACCGCAGTGGCAAGCAGGGCCGGCAGAAGGAAACGGAAAAATGTCATGGCAGGGTCCTTTCGGTGGATGCCGTCGCTATGTCGGCGCCGGCTTCCTGGGGCTGTCTGTTGGGTCAGTTCTTTACCGGCTTGGTGTTAACAATGTCGTCCGCCTTAACCCAGCCGGGCGTGCCGATAGCGAAGCGTGTCTTGGCGCGCGAGGCGAGATCGCGCGCGGTTTTGCCGTCGCCACGAAGATAGGCGGCTTGCGCGGAAGCGAGATCAGCCTCCGCAAGATTTCCCGCCCGCCCGTAAGCCATCGCAAGTTGCGTATAACCCAGCGGCGCTTCAGGTTCGCGTGACAAGGCTGCTTTCAGAATGGTGACCGCTTCCTGAGAATAAGCCTTATTCTCCGATGCAATCAGCGATTGACCAAGTAACATCTCGATGAGCGGATTGTTTTGTGACAATTGCACGGCCCGCCGCAGCGGCGGAATGGCCTCCGTCGGCCTGCCGCTTTCGAGCAGTGTCTGGCCCTTCAACTCATGGAAATAGGGATTGTTCGGCTCGACTTTGATAAGGGCGTCGATCTGCGCGAGCGCGGAGCGCGGATCGCCATGCAGATATGTCGCGATTGCGCGGGCGTAGCGGGCGGGCAGGCTGCCGTCGGTCATGGGATAACGGCGATAAACGGTGTCGGCGCGTTCCATGAAGCCGGACACCTTCGCGCGCATCATGTCATGGCGATGCTGGAGTGCCGGATCGTCCTTCTTGTCCCAAAGCGGGCTTGAACGCGCCAGCACGCCGAGCGCCTCAACGCGCTCCGCCGGCATCGGATGCGACTGCATGTAAGGGTCCGCGCCGCGCGACGAATACAGACTCTCATCGGCGAAGCGCTTGAACGTCTCGTACATGCCGCGCGGGGACTGCCCGGTCGCCGTCAGAAATTTCACGCCGGCCTTGTCGGCGCTTTCTTCCTGCTGGCGCTGATAGGACAGCAGCGTGCGCATGATCATCGATTGTGGCGCGGCGATTGCGGCGGCTCCTACACTCCCGGCGCCCGAACGGCCGCCCGCGACGGCGGCGCCGATGCCGAGCAACATCGCCACGATCATCTGCGTTTGCGCCTGTGCCACCTGCTCGCGCATTTTGGAAAGGTGCCCGCCGGCCAGATGCCCGGTTTCATGCGCGAGCACGCCGATGATCTGATTGGGCGTTTCGGATTGTCGCAGCGCGCCGTAATTGACGAAAATACGCCGCCCGTCGGCAACGAAAGCGTTGAAGCTCGAATCGTTGATGATAACGACCTGAATGTTCTGCTTTTCGAGACCGGCCGCGCGCAGGATCGGACGCGTGTAGTCGCGCAGCAATTGCTCGGTTTCCGCGTCGCGCAACAGCGGTGGGCCTTTGCCGCCATCTTGTGCGGCCAGAGGCGCGGGCCAGCCTGCGAGCATCATCGCCGTGGCCGTCATGGCTGCGGTGAAGCGCGTCGCGCGCGATGAGGAACCGCGAAAAACTGAAGAGGTGGCCGCCTTGGTCATGATGTCTATCGGTCTTGATCGGAATTGGTCTTGAAAAACAAATCCTGTGCCCGCCAACGATACCGGGCACGCGGCATGTTAAAATCGGGTCTATCAAATCGGAAAATGAGGCGGGAGAGCGGCGTTGGTTTCACCGCCAAATATGATACCCATTCCGACAGAATGACAGGCCCATTCATGCGCGATGTGACCCTGAGGAACAAGGCAAAAAGCCTACTTTCGCCGTCTCGCCGGGGCACGGTGCCGCCCTTCATGGTGATGGACGTGATGGCGGCCGCGGCCCGGATCGAGGCTTCGGGCGGCCAGGTGATTCATATGGAGGTCGGTCAGCCTGCCGCGCCTGCGCCGAAAACCGCCATCGCTGCTGCGCGTGCCGCACTCGACGCCGGGCGTCTCGATTATACGTCCGCGCTCGGTATCCCGTCGCTGCGCCGGCGCATCAGCGATTATTACCTGCAAGCCCATGCGCAGGAGGTCGATCCCGGGCGGATCGTGGTGACGACGGGCTCGTCTGGCGCGTTCGTGCTGGCCTTCCTGTCGATGTTCGAAGCGGGCGACCGCGTTGCCGTGACCGTTCCGGGCTATCCGCCGTACCGGCATATTCTCACTGCGCTCGGGTGCGAGCCGGTCCTGATCGAGACCACGGCGGCCAGCCGTCATGCGCTGACCGGTGAGATGCTGCTGGCGGCGCATGCCAAAACACCGTTGAAGGGTGTCCTGGTCGCGAGCCCGGCGAATCCCACGGGCACCATGATGACACGCGAGGCGCTGACTGACCTGATCGCGGCTGCGGACAGCGCTGGTATCCGCTTCATCTCGGATGAGATCTATCACGGTCTCGATTATGCATTTCCGGCGACCACGGCTGCGTCGCTATCGCCGGATGCGCTCGTCATCAATTCATTCTCGAAGTATTTCTGCATGACCGGCTGGCGTGTCGGCTGGATGGTTGTGCCCGAGCCGCTGATCCGGTCCGTCGAGACCTTGCAGCAGAACCTCGCCATTTCGGTGCCGACCTTGTCGCAGATCGCCGCGCAGGCCGCGTTTGACGGTTGCGCCGAAATGGACGTCATCAAGCACGGTTATCAGGATAATCGCCGCGTCCTGATCGAGGGACTTCCCAAAGCCGGCCTCGACCAGTTCCTGCCGGCCGATGGCGCGTTCTATCTTTACGCGGACGTGTCGAAATTCACGGCCGACAGTTTCGATTTCGCCCGCCGCATGCTGGAGGAGGCGCGCGTCGCCGCCACCCCGGGGATCGACTTCGATCCGATCCACGGCCGCTCGTTCATCCGCTTCTCATATGCCGGATCGACGCCGGACACGATCGAGGCGGTCGCGCGCATCACAAGGTGGCTTGGTCGCTAAGTTTCCGGGCTTTCGCGGACGGGGCGAGTCCGATCCGAGGCAGATCATTGTGCTCTGCAAAATCTTCATAAAATTGCTTCCTTCCGACGAAAGGCGATTGGCGAGAAAACTTTACCGTGTATAGGGTGCGACAATCCGTCTTGAATTGGCGGGCCCTGCCAAGATTCTCCGGCGCAAAGCCGGCCAAGGAGCCCAGATGTCACCCACCTCATTATCGCCCGGAGCCGCCACAGCCGCGAAGCCCTGGTACACACTTCTTTACGTCAAGGTGCTGATCGCCATCGTGCTCGGCGTCATCGTCGGCTGGCTGTTTCCGCATTTCGCGACCAATGAATGGATCAAGGCGCTCGGCGACGGGTTCATCAAGCTCATCAAGATGGTGATCGCGCCGATCATCTTCTGCACGGTTGTGTCCGGCATTTCCCATATGGACGATGCCCGCAAGGTGGGGCGCGTCGGCATCAAGGCGCTGGTCTATTTCGAAGTCGTCTCGACGCTCGCGCTGGTGATCGGCCTTGTGATGGGCAATCTGTTTCCGGTCGGACACGGTCTTGCCGCCAAGCCGGATGCCGCTGCCGTCGCTAATTATGTGAAGCAGGCCGAAAATACCCATGCGGTCGATTTCGTCCTGAATATCATTCCGGACAGCGTGGTCGGTGCGCTGGCCAAGGGTGATATTCTCCAGACGCTTTTGTTCGCGATCCTGTTCGGGTTCTCGCTGATGGCGATGGGCGAGCGCGCGCATCGTCTTCGTGACCTGGTCGACGACACCGCTCATGCTGTTTTCGGCATCATCGGCATCGTCATGAAGGCTGCGCCGATTGGCGCGTTCGGCGCGATGGCTTTCACCATCGGCAAATACGGCCCCTCCGCGCTTGGCAACCTTGCCGGACTGGTCGCCTTGTTTTACGGCACGGCGCTGTTGTTCGTGATCGTGGTGCTCGGCGCGATTGCCCGGTTCGTCGGTTTCAGCATTTTCAAGTATATCGCCTACATCAAGGACGAGCTTTTGATCGTGCTCGGGACGAGCTCGTCAGAAAGCGCATTGCCGCAATTGATGGAAAAGATGGAGCGTTTGGGATGCTCCAAGCCGGTCGTCGGCCTTGTCGTGCCGACCGGTTATTCGTTCAATCTGGACGGCACCAATATTTACATGACGCTGGCGACGTTGTTCGTGGCGCAGGCGCTCGGCGTCGATCTCAGCTTTGGCGAGCAGATGACGATCCTTATCGTCGCGATGCTGGCGTCGAAGGGCGCCAGCGGCATCACAGGTGCCGGTTTCATCACGCTGGCCGCGACGCTTGCGGCCGTGCGTCCCGATCTGCTTCCGGGAATGGCGATCGTGTTCGCGATCGACAAATTCATGAGCGAGGTGCGTGCGCTGACCAACATCACTGGCAATGGTATCGCCGCGATTTTCGTCGCCTGGTGGGAGGGCGAACTCGATCGCGACAAGTTGCAGGTGGCGCTGAACAGGCAGATCGATCCATCGGACGTGGAGACGGCGGTGACGACCGGCTGATCCCGTGGTTGTCTCAACTTGATCGCGCAGTCGGCGATCGTCGTGCATTAAAAAAACCGCCCGGTATCACCGGGCGGTTTTTGTTTCGATTGTCTCCAAGTCAGAAACGCGTCACTCGCTTGAGCGACGTGACCACCATCCGGCGCGCCGCGGCGCGTTCTCGCTCTCCGTGCTTTGCGGCGCCTGCGTGTCCTGCTCTGGTTCCTGCGATTGTGCAGGAGTTATGTTCACCAACGGGGCTGGTTCCGATGGCGCCTCGCCGCCGAACAGGAAAGACACTTTCTCGCGCACGGTAGAGCGGCGGCGCACGGCCTTGTCGGCGTCCTGCGCAGCTTGCTCCTGTTCGGGCTGGATCAGCATATTGTCCTGCGCCCGCACGGGTGCGGCATCGAGATCGGCCGCTGCCTGAACGGCTTCGGATGGCAGAAACGGTTCGAGATCGTCGACGATCGCCGCGGCCAACCCGTCTTCGGGCGCCGCGCCTTCAGTTCCGTTACGACGACGGCGCCCGCCGCGCCGTCCACGCCGGCGGGGACGGCGCTCGCCGTTGCCGGATTGATCGGCACGGGCTTCGCCGTTTGGCTCGTCGGTTTCGTCTTCGCTGTCGTCGTCCGCTTCGCCGGTTTCCTCGCCTTCCGGCGCGGAGGCAAACTCCGTCTGTTCGGTGCCGGGCGCGCCTTCGCGGGCTTCACCGCCACGGCCGCCGCGCCGCCGCCGGCGGCGCTTGCGCCGGGGTCCTTCGCTTTCACCGTCGGCACGCGGGACGGCCGTCTCAGCGGAGGCGTCTTCGGTCTCGTCACCTTCGAGTTCGGACTCGTCGCCTTCAAATTCGTCTTCCTCGACGTAGGTGTCCTCGATCTCAGGCGGGAAGGCGGCCACCTGTGCCGCGAGAATGGCTTTTGCCGCTTCCAGCGTGTGGATCTGTTCGCCGCGATCGATGACGAACGACTGCTGGCCGGTAATGGTGGCGTCCGCGATCACCGCGAGGGTCACCTTGAAGCTGCTCTCCAGATCGCGCAGATGACCGCGCTTGTGGTTGAGAACGTAGAGCGCCACATCGGTGCGCGTGCGCACGGTGAGATTGTGCGTTGGGCCCTTCATCAGGATTTCTTCAAGCCCGCGCAGCAATTGAAGCGCGACCGAGGAAACCGAACGGACGTGGCCGGAGCCGCCGCAATGCGGGCAGGGTTCCGTCGAGCTTTCCAGCACGCTGGCGCGGATGCGCTGGCGCGACATTTCCAAAAGGCCGAAATGCGAGATGCGGCCGACCTGGATGCGCGCGCGGTCCTGCCGCAGGCAATCGCTCATCTTGCGCTCGACCGCGCGATTGTTGCGCTT
>DASWQB010000331.1:0-2232 GCA_036398335.1 Afipia sp.
TCCGCGATACGAAGCTGTTTCATGTGATGTTCGGAAACCACTTCGCCCAGTGTCTCGCGCACATCCTCGGGCGGAAAGACGGCATCCATCAGGCGCTTGAGATCCTGGGAATATTCCGTCAGCCCGGCGGCGGCGGAAAACGTCACCACCCGCTGCCGCGCGAAACCGTCAAAGCCCTTGTCGAGCAGGGCGGCGGAGATTTCGCGGGCGCGGTCGGCGCGGAAATTGGCGAACAGCAGCGCGTCGCCATCCTTGGCACCGGCATAATCGCCCAGCACGCAGGGCACGACAAATTCGTCCGTGATGTCCTGTGCATAGGAATCGTCGATCGCCGCAAAGGCATCGTCGAAACGGCGGCCCGCGGCATCGATGATCGCGGCCTGGCACTTTTCCACCCGGTCCCAGCGCTTGTCGCGGTCCATGGCGTAATAGCGGCCTGACAACGTCGCAAGCCGCACACCCGCCAAGCCATCAATGTCTTTCAGGAATTTCTCGACATAGCCGCGCGCGCTTTTCGGCGGGGTATCACGGCCATCGAGAAAGGCATGCACGAACACCGGCACGCCGACGGCCGAAATGATCTTCACCAGCGCCGCGATGTGATCCTGGTGCGAATGCACACCGCCGGGCGACATCAGGCCCATGACATGCACCGCGCCATCTGCGGCCTTCGCCTTGGTGACAATGTCCAGCAGCACCGGGCGGCGGGCCAGTGATCCATCCTCGATGGCGACATCGATGCGCGGGAGATCCTGTGCCACGACGCGGCCGGCACCGATATTCATATGGCCGACTTCGGAATTGCCCATCTGCCCCTTGGGCAGACCCACGGCATTGCCCGACGTGGCGAGCAGCGCGTGCGGACAGTCCTTCAGCAGCTTCGTATAGTTGGGCGTGCGCGCCTGAGCGATGGCATTGTCGGGATCGTCGCCGGGACGCCAGCCCCAACCATCAAGAATGCAAAGGAGTGCTGTTCGCGTCATATGATTGCGGCGCTCCAGGGCTGGCTTTTATTTAAGGGGCGGCTCACGCCGCCGGGGCCCCATCCATCCAATATGCAAAGCAAAGCAGTTCTGGTCATGACGCGAAAATAGAAAGCCCGTGCCGCAATGTCTATGCGGTCAGCGGAATTCCGGGCCCGTAGCCCAGATCACCAGCGATTTGCGGGTGCCGGCGGTGACGGGCGCAACCCGGTGCAGGAAGAAAGACGGAAAAGCGATGATGGTGCCGCGCTTTCTGGGTGCGGCGCCCTTTTCAGGGCCGACCTGAAACTGCAGCTCGCCGCCCTCATAGTCTGACGGTTCCGAAAGCTGCACGGTCAGCGAAAGCTTGCGTGGGCGCGGATTGTGCGGACCGTAATCGATGTGCCAGTCGTAATGACCGCCTTCCTGGCCGTGATAGACGGTGTATTGCAGGTTCTCCAGCCCGTTGATGTCGAAGCGATAGACCTCGCTGTTGATGTGGCGCACGATTTGCGAGAAGCGCTGGTAGAAGGCGTCCGTCTCGGCCTTGTGTTCGAGCCAGGCGACTTGCGTGACGCGCACCGTGTCATCATTGGCGCCGGGAACCGCGATCACCGCTTTCTGATGCAACTGGATATCGCCGTAACGCGTGATCGCGTCCACTTCATTGCTGGTGAGGATGTCTTCCCAGGCGAGAAACCCACTGCTGCGGGTGGGAGATGACATGACGACCCCTAGCGGAAATTGGGTCCGGTGGTCCAAACCACCAGGGATTTGCGCGTGCCCGATGTGATCGGTGTTACGCGATGCAGAACATAAGAGGGAAAAGCGATGACGGTACCGCGCTCGCGCGGACCCTTTTCGACCTTGATGCCAGCGCAGAATTCCAGGTCGCAGCCTTCATAGCCGGCCGGATCGGTAAGCTGCACAGAGACGGAAAGCTTGCGCTGTACGTGCATCGGGCCGTGATCGACGTGCCATTCATAATGGCCGCCTTCGCTGCCGTGATACACCGTATATTGGAAATCCTCGGAAAAGCCGCGAAGGTCGAACTGATAACTCTGATCGTTCAGGGCGCGGATGACGCCCTGTAACCGCTCATACAGCCATCTTGTTTCCGGCTGCTGCTCGATCCAGGCGGTGCGTGTGATGCGGATTTTGTCGAATTCCTCGGTCTGCCGCCCGGATGATGCGCCCGCAAGGGTGGCCTTATCCTGCGCCAGCCGGTCACCGTAAGCGATAAGCGCATCCAGTTCTGCCGGCGTGAAGG
>DASWQB010000332.1:0-3682 GCA_036398335.1 Afipia sp.
GCCGAATCCGAACTGGTCGCCGGCTTCATGACCGAATACGGCTCGACGCCGTACCTGCTGTTCATGCTCGGTGAATACGTTGCCATCACCACGATGTGCGCGATGGGCGCGATCCTGTTCATGGGCGGCTGGCTGCCGCCGTTCGATTTCGCGCCGTTCACATGGGTGCCGGGCGTGATCTGGTTCGTGCTGAAACTGTTTGCGATGTTCTTCATGTTCGCGATGGCGAAGGCGATCGTGCCGCGCTACCGCTACGACCAGCTCATGCGTTTGGGCTGGAAAGTGTTTCTGCCGCTATCGCTGGTGATGGTCGTGATCGTCGCCGGCGTCCTGCAATTCGCACATCTTGCGCCGAAATGAGAGAAGTGAGGGCATCATGGGCATAGCATCCACAGCCAATTCGCTTCTGCTGAAAGAATTCGTCTCGGCGTTTGTTCTCGCCATGCGTTACTTTTTCAAGCCGAAGCCGACCTTGAACTATCCCTTCGAGAAGGGGCCGATCTCGCCGCGCTTTCGCGGCGAGCATGCGCTGCGCCGCTATCCGAACGGCGAGGAACGCTGCATCGCCTGCAAATTGTGCGAGGCGATCTGCCCGGCCCAGGCCATCACCATTGAGGCCGGTCCGCGCCGCAATGACGGCACCCGCCGCACCGTGCGTTATGACATCGACATGGTGAAGTGCATCTATTGCGGGCTGTGTCAGGAAGCATGTCCGGTCGATGCCATCGTCGAGGGACCGAACTTCGAATTTGCCGCCGAGACGCGCGAGGAACTGTATTACGACAAGACCAAGCTGCTCGCGAACGGCGATCGCTGGGAGCGCGAAATTGCCAAGAACCTCAAACTCGACGCGCCGTACAGGTAGAGCAGCAGCATGATCGTTCCCGCGCTCTTTTTCTATCTGTTCGCCGGCGTCTGCGTCGCCTCGGCCATCATGGTCGTGACCTCGCGCAACCCTGTGCATTCGGTGTTGTTCCTGATCCTCGCTTTCGTCAATGCGGCGGGACTGTTCCTGCTGCTCGGCGCCGAATTCCTCGCGATGATCCTGATCGTTGTCTATGTCGGCGCGGTCGCGGTGCTGTTCCTGTTCGTCATCATGATGCTGGACGTGGACTTCGCCGAATTGCGGCAGGGCTTCCTCGAATATCTGCCATTCGGCTTGCTGATCGGCGCGATTTTCCTCGCCGAACTTCTTCTGGTCGGCGGCGGCTGGGTCATCAGCCCGACGGTTTCCAAATCCATCACCTCGCCGATCGCCAGCGGCGTGACCAATACCGAAGCCATCGGTCTCGTGCTCTACACGCGCTACATCCATTACTTCGAGATTTCCGGCCTCGTGCTTCTGGTGGCGATGATAGGCGCGATCGTGCTGACGCTGCGTCACAAGGCGAACGTCAAGCGCCAGAGCATCGCGGCGCAGAACGCGCGTGGTAAGGTGAGCGCGATGGACGTTCGAAAGGGCGTTGCCGTCGGACAGGGCCTGCAGGATTCCGACGCCGGGGAGTGGGTGAAATGACGATCGGTCTTGGTCACTATCTCGCGGTCGGCGCGATCCTGTTCACCATCGGTATTCTGGGAATTTTTCTCAACCGCAAGAACGTCATCATCATCCTGATGTCGATCGAGTTGATCCTGCTGGCGGTGAATATCAACCTCGTCGCGTTTTCAAGTTTTCTCAATGACATTGTGGGGCAGGTCTTCGCGCTTCTGGTGCTGACGGTGGCAGCGGCGGAAGCGGCAATCGGCCTTGCGGTGCTGGTGGTGTTCTTCCGCAATCGCGGCTCGATCGCGGTTGAAGACATCAACCTGATGAAGGGTTAGCGCATGATCCCGAAAAGTGGACACCGGTTTTCGGATCAGATCATGCGCCAGGAAAGAAGCTCAAGATGATCCAGGCCATCGTTTTCCTGCCGCTGATCGGCGCGCTCCTCGCGGGCGCGATCACGATCCTTGGCGCGCATGCCCGCAACCCGAGCGGCGACGAGATGGATCATGGCGATCATGGCCATGACGCGCATGCGCATGACGGCCACGCAGGCGACGGCCATGACGATCATGGTCATGACGATCATGGTCCGGTCGAGCCTGCGGCATGGGGATCGCGCGCGGCGGAAATCATCACCACCGTTCTGTTGCTGACGTCGGCGGCGCTGTCATGGATCACCTTCGTCAACGTCGGCCTGTTGCACCAGGATCTGCGGGTCGATCTGTTTCCGTGGATCAATTCGGGTGATCTGAAAATCGCATGGACGCTGCGGGTCGACACGCTGACCGCCGTGATGCTGGTCGTGGTCACCACCGTGTCCTCGCTGGTGCATCTGTATTCCACCGGCTACATGCATGAAGACCCGAACCGGCCGCGCTTCATGGCGTATCTGTCGCTGTTCACCTTCGCGATGCTGATGCTGGTGACGGCGGACAATCTCGTGCAATTGTTCTTCGGCTGGGAGGGCGTCGGCCTCGCCAGTTACCTCCTGATCGGGTTCTGGTTTCAGAAGCCAAGCGCCAACGCGGCTGCGATCAAGGCCTTCGTGGTCAACCGCGTCGGCGATTTCGGGTTCGCGCTCGGAATCTTCGCGCTGTTCGCCATGGTGGGTTCCACCGATTTCGAGACCATCTTCGCCAGCGCGCCCGGTCTCGTCGGCAAGACCATTCATCTGTTCCGCTGGGACGTCGATGCGCTGACCTTCATCTGCCTCCTGCTGTTCATGGGCGCGATGGGCAAGTCCGCGCAGTTCCTGCTGCACACATGGTTGCCGGACGCGATGGAAGGCCCGACGCCCGTGTCGGCGCTGATCCATGCCGCCACCATGGTGACCGCCGGCGTGTTCATGGTGGCGCGCCTGTCGCCGCTGTTCGAGCTTGCGCCAAATGCCAAGGCGTTCGTGATGCTGATCGGCGGCACCACGGCGCTGTTCGCCGCGACCATCGGCCTCGTTCAAAACGACATCAAACGCGTCATTGCGTACTCAACCTGTTCGCAGCTCGGCTACATGTTCGTGGCGATGGGGGCGGGGGCCTATTCGGTCGGCATCTTCCATCTGTTCACGCACGCCTTCTTCAAGGCATTGCTGTTCCTCGGCGCGGGCTCGGTGATCCACGCGATGCATCACGAACAGGACATGCGCAACATGGGCGGTCTCTACCGCAAGATCCCGTTCACCTATGCGGTCATGATTATCGGCACGCTGGCGCTGACCGGATTTCCGCTGACGGCAGGTTACTTCTCCAAGGATGCGATCATCGAATCCGCTTTCGCGTCTCACAATCCGTTTGCGTTCTATGGCTTCCTCGCCACCGTGATCGCGGCGGGGCTGACCTCGTTCTATTCATGGCGGCTGATCTTCAAGACCTTCCATGGCGCGCCGCATGACGAGCATCATTATGAGGCGGCGCATGAAAGCCCGCTGGTGATGCTGATCCCGCTGGCGGTGCTGGCGATTGGCTCGTTCGCGGCCGGTCTGCCGTTCAAGGAGCTGTTCACCGGCCATCACGGCATCGAGGAGTTTTTCCGCGACGCCATCAAGATGGACCCGCATATCATCGAGGGGATGCACCACATTCCCGAAACAATCGGCTATCTGCCGACGGCGATGATGGCAGTGGGTTTTGCGGTGGCGTATCTGTTCTATATCGCCAAGCCTTATTTGCCGGTCGAACTCGCCAACCAGCATCAGGGTCT
>DASWQB010000333.1:0-15691 GCA_036398335.1 Afipia sp.
TAGGTGATGTCGCAATGATAAGCGGCCTGGCGCTCGGAATCGTCGAGACCATGGACAATCACGCCGGTGGTCATGCCGAGGAAGCCGTAGATCTGTCCCATCCAGCCGGCGTCGCGCCGGGCGAGATAGTCGTTGACGGTGACGACATGGACGCCATTGCCGGCGAGCGCGTTCAGATACACCGCCAGCGTCGCGACCAGCGTCTTGCCTTCGCCGGTCTTCATCTCGGCGATATCGCCTTCGTGCAGCACCATGCCGCCGATCAGCTGCACGTCGAAATGGCGCTGGCCGAGCGTGCGCTTGGCGGCTTCACGAACAGTTGCGAAAGCGGGAACCAGAAGATCGTCGAGCGTCGTCTTGCCGTCGGCGAGTTGCTTCTTGAATTCGGCGGTGCGGGCCTTGAGCTCTTCGTCCGACAACGCCGCGATTTGCGGCTCCAGCGCGTTGATGGCGTCGACGCGCGATTGATAGGCCTTGATCCGCCGTTCGTTGGCGGAGCCGAATAATTTGCGGGCGAGCGCGCCGATCATCGTCTATTCCTGTTCTTGCCCTGAGGCGCCTCATCATGAGACGCCATCATGGGCTTGCAGTCGAAATATGGCCTGGTCCGCCCAAACCCGTCTGCAGCCAGATATTTTCGGCGCGGACGGTCTTTGCGGAATGGTCAAGCAGGCGAAGTCCGAGTTCATCGGCCATCGCACAAGCGCGGCTATACCATGCCTTAAGGCCGGGCGTGGCTGCGAGACAGATATGGGTGGCCCCAAGCCTTGTCAACGCGCGAACCTGTCAAGGAATTCATGATTTTGGCGGGTTTTTCGCGTTGCCATTGGCTAGCGGTTGAGCGAGTGTCCCGCAGCCTCAACCTAATTCAGGCTCTTTGATCGAAAAGGATTTTCCATGCCCGTTCTTCCGGCCCCCCGCAAATCGGCCGCGCGTTTTGGCCTGCTCACCACCGCCCTCGCCGGCTGCCTCGCGCTGGCGCTTGTCGCGGCCCAGCCGCTGCGCGCGCAGGACGCCAACACGGTTGTGGCCAAGGTCAACGGCGCCGAAATCCGCCAGAGCGACGTGACCGCCGCCGAGGGCGAGCTTGGGCCGAGCCTGGCGCAGATGGACCCGGCCGCGCGCCGCGACGCCATCATTACGTTTCTCGTCGACCTGAAACTCGTCGCCAAGGCGGCCGAGGACAAGAAGGTCGCCGACACACCGGACTTCAAGCAGAAGCTCGGATTTCTCCGCTCGCGCCTGCTGATGGACAATCTGCTGGCCCAGGAAGGCAAGGCCGCGATCAATGACGCTTCGATGAAGAAGGTCTACGAGGAGGCCGCCAAGCAGATCACCGGCGAGCAGGAAGTCCATGCGCGGCATATCCTGGTCGAGAGCGAGGATCAGGCCAAGGAGATCATTGCCGAATTGAAGAAGGGTGCGGACTTCGCCGAGCTTGCCAAGAAGAAGTCGAAGGACCCGGGCGCTTCCGATGGCGGCGATCTTGGTTTCTTCACCAAGGACCAGATGGTCCCTGAGTTTTCCGCCGTCGCTTTCGCGCTCGAGCCGGGCAAGATTTCTGATCCGGTGAAGTCACAGTTCGGCTGGCACGTCATCAAGGTCGAGGAAAAGCGCGCCCGCAAAGCGCCGGACTTCGATCAGGTCAAGCCGCAGATCGAGGCGTTCGTGATCCGCAAGGCGCAGGCCGAATACGTCGCCAAGCTGCGCGCCGACGCCAAGATCGAGCGTCTTGACCAGCCGGCCGGCGACGCCGCCAAGACCGATACCAAGTCCGATACCAAGTCCGACGCGAAGCCTGACGCGGCCGCAGCGAAAAAGAAATAAACTTCACAAATTCGTCACGCTCCAATTGAGTGACCATGCGATGCCCGGCTCTGCCGGGCATTTGCTTTTGAGGATACGATTTGGATTTGCCACATTCGCGCAGGGCGCTCCGGCGCCTGGTGATCCGGTTCTGACATTCGTACCGTATTCTCTGCTGGCATTTTTACGAATGTCAGAACCAAAGGATCACTGGATTTATAGTTTGCTGGTGTCCTTTCGAATCCGACGTTCGCTACGGAGCGTTCTGCAAAATGAAACGAACATCGGATTCGGGACACTGGCCTCTTGCGATTTATCCCCTTCATGCGTTTGATGCGCCAGCTTTCGAGAACAGGATGATTTAAATGGCGACTGCAATTTCACCGCTTGCACCCACCCATGTCCCCGATATGCCGCGCATCGCCGGCGTGCGGCTGGCGACGGCCGCGGCCGGCATCCGCTATCAGAACCGGACCGACGTGCTGCTCGCTCTGTTCGACAAGGGCACCACCGTCGCCGGCGTGTTCACCAAGTCCAAATGCCCGAGCGCAGCGGTCGACTGGTGCCGCGCCAGGCTCAAGGGCGGCGAAGCGCGCGCGCTGGTCGTGAATTCCGGCAACGCCAATGCCTTCACCGGCAAAAGCGGCAGGCAGGCGACGACGCTCACCGCCACGATCGCCGCGAAAGCCACCGAGAGCACGCCGAACAAAATGTTCCTCGCCTCCACCGGCGTGATCGGCGAGCCGCTCGACGCCACGAAATTCAACGGCGTGCTGGACGAGATGGCGAAAAATGCCGCGCCGGATGGCTGGCACAATGCCGCGCGCGCCATTATGACCACCGACACCTTCGCCAAGGTCGCAACCGTCACGGTGAAACTGGGCAAGACCAAGGTTCGCATCAACGGCATGGCCAAGGGCGCGGGCATGATCGCGCCCGATATGGCCACGATGCTGGCCTTCGTGTTCACCGACGCGCCGATTTCGGCCGGCGTGCTGCAATCGCTGCTGAAAACCAGCGTCAACGACACGTTCAACGCCGTGACTATCGACGGCGACACCTCCACCTCCGACACGCTGCTGGCATTCGCGACGGGCGCAGCGGCGGCCAAGGGCGCGCCCGCGATCAAGCGCGCCAACGATCCGCACCTCAAGGCGTTCGCGGCGGCGTTCCACGGCGTGCTCGCCGACCTCGCCGAACAGGTGGCGCGCGACGGCGAAGGCGCGCGCAAGCTGATCGAGATCGTCGTCGAGGGTGCACATTCGGACAAATCCGCGCGCAAGATCGCGATGTCGATCGCCAATTCGCCGCTGGTGAAAACCGCCGTCGCGGGCGAGGACGCCAATTGGGGCCGCGTGGTGATGGCAGTCGGCAAGGCGGGCGAGCCCGCCAACCGCGACAAGCTGGCGATCTCCTTCAACGGCATCCGCGTCGCCACCAGAGGCGCGCGCGATCCGGCCTATAATGAGGAACAGGTTTCGGCGACGATGAAACAGCCGAAAATCCAGATCAAGGTCGGCCTTGGCATCGGCAAGGGCCGCGACCGCGTGCTGACCTGCGATCTCACCAAGGAATATATCGCCATCAACGGCGATTACCGTTCGTGACTTTTATAACCCTCCCTTTGATGGGGAGGGTTGGACGGCAACGCCGTCCGGGGTGGGGTGAAACATTTGTTCGAAGCATCGTCCCGTGACATATGGATGGATGCTTCAACTTATATTGGATCGCCCTTCTCCCATGACGATTGATTTTATCGACTTGCACCCCACCCCGCTCGCTTCGCGAGCGACCCTCCCCATCAAGGGGAGGGTCAAGTGAAGCTCGTACTTGTCGTCGCCTGCGCTCTGATCGATGCGGACAACCGCGTCCTGATCGCGCAGCGCCCGCAAGGCAAGACGCTCGCAGGCCTGTGGGAATTTCCCGGCGGCAAATTGGAGCCCAATGAGCGGCCGGAGCCGGCGCTGATCCGCGAACTGCATGAAGAACTCGGCATCAATGTGCAGGAATCGTGTCTCGCCCCGCTGACCTTCGCCAGCCACGCCTATGACGACTTCCATCTGCTGATGCCGCTTTATATCTGCCGCCGCTGGGAAGGCACCGTCACCGGCCGCGAAGGGCAAAACCTCGCCTGGGTGCGCGCCAACAAATTGCGCGACTACCCGATGCCGCCAGCCGACCTGCCGCTGATCTCGCATCTGACGGATTTGCTGTTGTAATCGGCGATTCCGTCATCCTGAGGTGCGAGCCGCCATTGCGGCGAGCCTCGAAGGATGGCGAACTTAAACGAAAGCGCCTGCGGTCATCCTTCGAGGCGCGCAAGACAGAGCGCGCACCTCAGGATGACGCCGGCTTTATCCCCCTCACCGCCTCCTCCAGACTCATTTTTCCCGAGCCCGGCTTGAGCGGCTTTGGCTGGCTGTCGTGCGGCGCCCAGCCCGACATCCAGACAATATCGAAAGTCGCGCGGACGCGGCCATCGGGATCGGCGAAGCGCTCGCTGTAAATTTCGGCCATCCGGAGCAGCGTCGCGCGGCGCAGCGGCACGCGGCGGCGCTCGATCAGGATATTGGTCGCACCCATGCGACGCAGATCGCGCATCAGCGCGAACGCGTTGTCGTATCGCACCACAATACGATCCACGTCAGTGACCGGCAGCGCGAAGCCTGCCCGCTGCAACAGGCTGCCCGCATCGCGCACCTCGATCATCGGCGCGATGCGCGGTGACAGACCGCCCTCGATCTCGGTTTCCGCCGCAGCGAAGCTCTGGCGCAGTTCCGTGAGCGTATCACCGCCCGCGAGCGCGGCCATGAAAAGTCCATCCGGCCTGAGCGCGCGGCGGATTTGCGCCAGCGTGCCCGGCAGGTCGTTGACGAATTGCAGCGCCAGCGCCGACACCGCAAGGTCAAGCGAGGCCGGCGCGAGCGGCAGCGCATCGCTGTCGCTTTGCGGCAGAGCGATGCGCGCGATGCTTTTTGCCAGCGGGGCCAGTGCCTGTGTCACCGCATCGGTGGGCGTGCCGATATCGACTCCTTGCGAAAATGTGCGCAGCACGGCGCCGAGACGCTCCGCCATATCGTCCGTGACACGCTCCAGCAAAAAAAATTCCGCGCCGAGCGCGCGTGCGCGCCTCTGGCGCTGCTCCAGCAAGACGCGATCGAAAAAGCGCGGGGCGTTATTGTTCTGTGAAACCATGTTTTGTGAAACCATGCCCCCTGTTACGCCGCCCGCCGCCGCCCTGGCAATGCCGGACGCACGTCATGCGCGGACTTGATCCGCGCATCCATCTTCTAAAAAGGATGGATTGCCGGGGCAAATGCGTTTGTCAGAACGCCGTTCTTCGAACGGCTATGCCCGGCAATGACCGCCATGAAATGTTTCGCAAAAGCATAAAACGGTCTAGCTTCTTACCATGGGCACCGATGCGGATACGCCTGCTCAAGGCTCTCGGTTTGCTGCGATCTTCGCTGCCTGCCGCGGCGCGCTTGCGTCCACGGCGCGCCTTGCGCTCGACATCGCATTGCCGACACTGTGCGTCTCCTGCCGCGAGCCGGTGGAAGGCGAAGGGCTTTGCCCCGCCTGCTGGAGCCAACTGGCTTTCATCGCGCCGCCTTATTGTCCGCGTCTCGGCATTCCCTTTGTCTACGATCCGGGACCCGGCCTGCTGTCGATGGAGGCGATCGCCAATCCACCCGCCTATCAGCGCGCCCGCGCCGCCGTGCGTTATGACGATGTCGCAAGCACGCTGGTCCACGCGCTCAAATATCAGGATCGCACCGATCTGGCTCCCGCGATGGGCCGCTGGATGGCGCATGCCGGGCGCGAATTGCTCAGCGAGGCCGACGCGCTCATTCCCGTGCCGCTGCACTGGAAGCGAAGCTGGAGCCGGCGCTACAACCAGTCCGGCGCTCTGGCGCGGGTGATCGAGAAGCACTCCGATGTTCCCATGGTGAGCGACGTTCTGGCGCGCGTGCGCCCGACGCAACAACAGGTGGGATTGTCCAAACTCGAGCGCGCGCGCAACGTGCAGGGCGCGTTCAAGGTCGCAAACGAGAAAAAATCTCGCGTGGCAGGCAAGCGCATCGTGCTGGTCGATGACGTGCTGACCTCGGGGGCGACGGTCGACGCCTGCGCCCGTGCATTGCTGCGGGCCAAGGCTGCGTCGGTTGACGTGATGGTGTTCTCGCGGGTTGTGGAGAGCTTCAAAACTCCCATATAATCGTCCATTCCACCGCTGGACAAAACGCATGCCCGCAACAATCGAAATCTTCACCCGGCCCGGCTGCGGCTATTGCACCGCCGCCAAATCGCTTCTGACCCGCAAGGGCGTGGCCTTCACCGAATATGATGCCGGTGTCGATCCATCCTTTCGAACGCAAATGTACGAGCGCGCGGGCGGCGGCAGTACGTTTCCGCAGATCTTCATCGACGGCGTCCATGTCGGCGGCTGCGACGATCTTTATGCGCTCGAACGCGCGGGTGATCTCGATGCTTTGCTCGAAGGACAAAAGGTCACGCCATGAATGAACGGTCGAGCGAACGGACGAGCGACATCAGCGCGCCTTTCATGGCCGCTTTGGTACAGATGCGCACCGGGTTGCTGCCAGCCGACAATCTTGCGCAGGCGACGAAGCTTATTCGCGAAGCAAAGGACAAGGGGGCCGACTACATCCTGACCCCCGAAGTCAGCAACGTGATGCAGGAAAACCGCCAGGCTCTGTTCGGTCTTCTCGCGTCCGAGGAGGACGACCTTTCGCTGAAAGCGTTTCGCGAACTGGCGAGCGAGCTGAAAGTCCATCTGCATATCGGCTCGCTGGCGCTGAAAGCTTCGCCGGAACGCGCCGCCAACCGCTCGTTCCTGATCGGACCGGACGGCGGCATCGTCGCGCGCTACGACAAGATCCATATGTTCGACATCGATCTCGGCAATGGCGAGAGCTATCGCGAATCCGCGAACTATCAGCCGGGCGAGACCGCCGTGATCGCGGATTTGCCCTGGGGCCGTATCGGCCTGACCATCTGCTACGATCTGCGCTTTCCGGCGCTGTACCGTGCGCTGGCGGAAGCCGGCGCGTCGTTCATCACCGTGCCCGCGGCGTTTACGAAAAAAACCGGCGAAGCGCATTGGCATGCGCTGCTGCGCGCCCGCGCCATCGAGAACGGCTGCTATATTCTGGCGGCGGCGCAGGGCGGCACGCATGAAAACAAGCGCGAGACTTTCGGCCATTCGCTGATCGTCGATCCGTGGGGTGTGATTGTCGCCGAAGGCGGACTTGAGCCAGGTATTGTGCTGGCGCAAATCGATCCCGCGAAAGTAGCGAGCGTGCGCAAGAGCATTCCCTCGCTGGAGCATGGACGCCGCTTCGCGCTCAGCGATCCGAAAGCGGGACCGGATTATCTGCATGTCGTGCGGGGCGCGTCATGATCCGCTACGCGCTGCGCTGCGAATGCGGCCACGCCTTCGAGAGTTGGTTCGCTGAATCGGCGGCCTATGACCACCAGCATGCCCGAGGGCTTGTAACCTGCCCACTGTGCGAGTCGCCAAAAGTCGAAAAGGCGATCATGGCCCCTCGGCTTGGACATACGCGTAAAGGAAATCGCGCCGAGAGCCGTGAGGTTGCGGACAATCTTCCAGTCGCGCAGCCTCCCGCCGAGCGTCCCGCTCCCCTCATGATGGCGCCGCAGGAACGTGAATTGGTGAACAAGCTGCGCGAACTGCGTGAGCATGTCACCAGGACCGCCGAGAATGTCGGACCGCGCTTTTCGAGCGAGGCGCGCAAGATGCATTACGGCGACATCGAGCACCGCGCGATTTATGGCGAAGCGACCACGGACGAAGCCCGTTCGCTGATCGAGGAAGGCGTCGAGGTTCTGCCGCTGCCCGTGCTGCCGGACGAGCGCAACTGACATCATGCCCCGGACGCGGGCAGCGGCATGAAATGCCGCGCCGCAGAGCCGGGGCCATTCCACGCACCGAATCTGAAATGGTCCCGGTTCTGCGATGCATCGCTTCGCGCAGCATCGCGCCCGGGACAAGCCATCTTCCCGGTCACCCCGCCACCAGCAATCCCACCCCAAACAATATCAGCGCGATGCCGAACAGCTCGCGCAGCGACAGCGGCTGCTTCATGGCGTAGTAAGCCGCCACTTGAGCGAACAATACCTCCACCAGCGCCAGCGTCCTCACATTGGCGGCGGCCGTGAGCGCGAAAGCGAGAAACCAGAACAGCGAGGCGAACGAGCCCATGAATCCGGCGAACATCGACGGCTTCCACAATTTGAAGATCGAACTCATCACGCCCGGCTTGCGCACGATGAGATAGGCGGTCATCACCACGGTCTGCATCGCAAGTGTCATCACAAGCGTGAAGCTCGCCGCCGTGACGAATGAGACATTCGGCACGTTGAGGATCGCACCGCGATAACCCACCGCGGACAGCGCGAAGAACGAAGCGGATATCAGGCCCAGCACCGTCGGCCGCAAACTGCCGAAACCCTTCGCGCCGCCGGGCCGCAATGCGGTGATGATGACGCCAATGGTCGCGAGCACAATGGCGGTGACCTTCAAGGCCGTCAGGTGATCCGACAGGAACACGAAGCCGAAAATCGCGGCCTGGATCGCTTCGGTCTTGAGGTATGCCGTCGTTACCACGAACGAGCGGTCGTTCATCGCCGCCAGCATCAAGGCGGTGGCGACGATCTGCGCCATGCCGCCGGTGACGAGCCACGGCCAGAAACCGTTTAAAGGCCAGCCGAGCCTGTCGCCGCCGACCAGCAAAATGCCGATCAGGAACAGCACCGCGAACGGAAAGCCGAACAGAAAGCGGATATGCGTGGCCCCTAACGTGCCGAGCGGCTTGGTGAGCCCGCGCTGCATGGCGTTGCGCGCGACCTGCCCGGCCGCGCCGATCAACGTGAAGGGAATCCAGAGCCAGATATAATTGGTCATCAATACAAGCGATCTGGCTTCACCCTCCCCTTGAGGGGGAGGGTCGACCGCGAAAGCGGTCGGGGTGGGGTGAACACCGCATCAATGCAGACGAAACGGTTTCACAAGCAAGCTGCGTTCGCACAGAGCCATGGTCGATTTCTTAATAAGTGATGAGAGGGAGAAGCGACACCCCACCCCGGACGGCTAAAGCCGTCCGACCCTCCCCCTCAAGGGGAGGGTTAAGTCAACGTCTCGGCGACCAGCATGTAATTGACATCCATGTCGGACGACAGGCTCCAGCGATCGGCGAGCGGATTGTACACCACGCCCGACTGTTCGGTGATCTCCAGCTTGTTGCGCGTCAGATGATGCGTCAGCTCGCCGGGCGTGACGAATTTTTCCCATTGATGGGTGCCGCGCGGCAGCCAGCGCAGCACATATTCCGCGCCGACGATGGCGAGCGCGAAACTCTTCCAGGTCCGGTTCAGCGTCGAGACCAGCATCAGCCCCCGTGGCTTGAGCACCCTGGCGCAGCGATCCAGAAACGCGCCGACATCGTTGACGTGCTCAACCACTTCCATCGCCAGCACGATATCGAAGCGCTCGCGCGGGTCCATCTCCTCGATGGTGGTGCAGCGATAATCGATGGACAGATGTCCGCGCTCGGCGTGAAGTTTCGCCACCGAGATGTTGGTCGCCGAGGGATCAACGCCGATCACCTGCGCGCCCAGCCGCGTGAGAGGCTCGCATAGCAGCCCCGCGCCGCAGCCGATGTCTAGGATGCGCAGGCCCGACAGGCAGTTCAGGCTTTTCGGATTGCGGTCGAATTTGCGGCAGGCGGCGTCGCGGATATAGGCCAGCCGCAGCGGATTGATGGCGTGCAGCGGCTTCATCTTGCCGTTCGGATCCCACCATTCCTGGGAGAGTTTGGAGAACCGCGCGACCTCGTTGGGATCGACGGAGGCGGATGTGGCGTTGCTGTTCGTCATGTTCTTTTGCACGTTTCTTGTTGTTTGAGCCGGTCGTTAGCGGGTCGTGATGTGATTGCGGAATTCCAGCGGCGAGGCGATCATCTTGATTTTCTTGCGGCCCTCGCCGACACCGAAGACCTCGACATCCCCCCAGTTGAAAATACGGCCGAGAATGCTTTGAGCGACATCCACGCTCTCGACCTTGTCCAGACTCATCTCAAATGTCTGACGGCTGATAAAGCCCTCTTTATAAATGACGCGCAAAGTCGTGATATCGGCCTCCGTGGTCCATCGCCGAAACCAGGCCCGGCACACGAGCATCACACCGATGATCGCGAATATGCCGACGCCGATCAGCAATGGCGGAAACAGCGCCGACGCTGCAAAGCACGCGGCGGCCGCAGCCAGACTCAGCACGCCCGGCAGATAGATGATGCCGTGGATGGTGGTGGAATAAAGCAGCCGTTCGCCGGGCTGTAGAATGCTGTGGACGTAACGTCCCATACTGCTCCACCTTAATTCTTGCCGCATCGCCGAACCAGCCCAAGAGGCTCGCATACGGCCGCACGGGCTTGTCTTCGATGGGTGGGCTTGCCGATCCCGGCGCGGGTATGTATAGCCGCCTTTTCGGGATGGTGCTGCGGTTTTGCGCGGAACCGCCCTTTAACAGAGCCAGCAACGGGACCGCGCCATTCGCGCCGATACGAAGAAAATGGGCCGCCTTGTTATGAAGTTCGGCGGCACGTCCGTCGCCAATATCGAACGTATCCGCAACGTCGCGCGGCACGTCAAGCGCGAGGTCGACGCCGGCCATGAGGTCGCCGTCGTGGTGTCCGCAATGTCGGGCAAGACCAACGAACTGGTCGGCTGGGCGACGGAAACCTCCGCGCTGCACGATGCGCGCGAATATGATGCCATCGTCGCCTCCGGGGAGCAGGTGACATCCGGCCTGCTCGCCATCGCATTGCAGGCGCTCGGCATCCAGGCCCGCTCATGGCTGGGCTGGCAGATTCCGATTTTGACCGACGACGCGCATGCCTCCGCGCGCATCACCGGCATCGACGGCAGCGAGCTGATCGAACGCTTCAAAAAGGCGAAGGAGGTCGCGGTCATCGCCGGTTTCCAGGGCATCCATCAGGAGAGCGGCCGCATCACCACGCTCGGCCGCGGCGGTTCGGACACATCTGCGGTTGCCATCGCGGCCGCGATCCATGCCGACCGCTGCGACATCTACACCGACGTGGACGGCGTCTACACAACCGATCCGCGCGTGGTGCCGAAGGCGCGGCGGCTGGAAAAAGTCGCGTTCGAGGAAATGCTGGAGATGGCCTCGCAGGGCGCCAAGGTGCTTCAGGTCCGCTCCGTCGAACTCGGCCTCGTGCATAACGTGCCGGTGTTCGTCCGCTCCAGTTTCGAAAAACCCGAAGATATCGACCCGCACGGCACGCCGCCGGGAACGCTGATTTGCAGCGAGGAGGAAATCGTGGAAAGCCAAGTCGTCACCGGGATCGCCTTTTCCAAGGACGAAGCCCAGATCTCCGTGCGCCACATTCAGGACAAGCCCGGCGTCGCCGCCTCGATCTTCGGCCCGCTCGCCGCCGACAGCATCAATGTCGACATGATCGTGCAGAACGTCTCCGACGACGGCAAGTTCACCGATCTGACCTTCACGGTGCCGGCATCCGAGTTCAACCGCGCCAAGGACACCATCGAGAAGGCCAAGGCCAAGATCGGTTACGCCAAGCTCGACACCGCCACCGACGTCGCCAAGGTGTCGGTGATCGGGGTCGGCATGCGCAGCCATGCCGGTGTCGCCGCGAAAGCGTTCACGGCCTTGTCCGAACGCAACATCAACATCCGCGCCATCACCACCTCGGAAATCAAGTTTTCGCTGCTGATCGACGCGGCCTATACGGAACTGGCGGTCCGCACGCTGCATACGCTGTACGGTCTGGATCAGGCGTAACTTGCAGTGCCCCGGACGCGGCGCGGCATGAAAAGCCGCTCCGCAGAGCCGGGGGCCGTACCGGCACCTGAACTTGCGACGGTCCCGGTTCAGCGAGGCGGCGCTGCGCGCTGCATCGCGCCCGGGACAGGCAGAAGCACAGAAGACAAAGGGCTTGAAGACAAAGGTCTTGAAGACAAAGGTCTTGAAGACAAAGGTCTTGGGGAAAGCCTGTTTTCGTCGTTCCGGTTCTCGCCATCCTTCGAGGCTCGCTTTGCTCGCACCTCGGGATGACGGTACGATACTGGAATACTTCATCCGTCGGGGCTTCGTGTCGCTCTCGCCTCAGGGTGACGGCAAGATCCCGGAATACGTCATCCTGAGGTGCGAGCCGTTCTTCGGCGAGCCTCGAAGGATGACAGCGCCTTGCGGTACGGCTTAAAATCGATCGTGCGTCATGCGCCTTCTCCCGCAAGGCAAGGTGAAGGCAGAAAAGGACGTCGGCCTTGAACAATTTCGGCAGCTTCACGAATGCCTTTCTGCTGGTTTTCGCGGGCCTGTTTCCGATCGTCAATCCGGTCGGCAACGCGCCGATCTTCCTGCGCCTCACGCAGGGCGCGGCAGATGAGCGCAAAGGCCTGGCCCGCGCCGTTTCGATCAACGGGTTCTTTCTCCTGCTCGGCTCGCTGTTCATCGGCTCGCACGTGCTGGAATTCTTCGGCATCACGCTGCCTATCGTGCGTATCGCCGGTGGCATGGTGGTCGCCGCCTTCGGCTGGAACCTGCTCCACTCGGACGATGAAAAATCGCAGGCCCAGCGCAGCGCCAGCGACAACGCGCCGGGTGAACCGATCGACGCCTTTTATCCACTCACCATGCCGCTCACCGTCGGCCCCGGTTCGATCTCGGTCGCGGTAACGCTGGGCAGCCAGCGGCCGACGGGAACGATCGATGTGGCTTATCTGGCGACGGTGGGCGGCGGCGCGGTGGCGGGCCTCGCCGCCGTCGCGGCCACGATCTACGTCAGTTACGCCTTCGCCGAGCCCATCGTCCGCAGGCTCGGCGAGCGCGGCACCACGATCGTGATGCGCCTGTCTGCCTTCATCCTGTTCTGCCTCGGCATCCAGATCATCTGGAATGGCTATAATTCGCTAATGATCATTCCAGCCTGATCTCACCCGCGCAGCCCAGTTCGTCCAATTCAGGCGCCGGATGGCAGGTGTTTTGCTTGGCAAAATGAGCGTCAATTCGCTATAGCCACAGGAACGGGCAGTCGCGGATTGTGCCCGGATTTCAACCCGTCGCGGTCCGCAGCGCCACGTTTTCCGGCCCAGTCGCTGTGCCAGAAGGCACGATTTTTCAACGGATTAGCCCGCGCCTTTCGGATTCTCCGAAAAAGCGCCCAGAGGAGGACATCGCCGCATGCGGAGCGCGCTGGGAGGCCCCCGCGTCCTGTTGAGACGGCTCCGCGAAGTGATGGCCGAACAGGTCAGCGCGCAGGAGCGGCTCGACAAGATCGTGGTGCTGATCGCCGCCAACATGGTGGCGGAGGTCTGCTCGGTCTACGTTCTTCGCGTCGACAACACCCTCGAACTCTACGCCACCGAGGGCCTCAACCGCGACGCCGTCCACCAAACGGTGCTGACCGCGCATGAAGGCCTTGTCGGCCTCGTCGCCAGCGAAGCGCAGGCGCTGAATCTCTCCAACGCGCAGAGCCATCCGGCGTTCTCGTATCGCCCGGAAACCGGCGAAGAAATCTATCACTCCTTCCTCGGCGTGCCGATCCTGCGCGCCGGCAACACGCTCGGCGTGCTGGTGGTGCAGAACCGCGCGCATCGCACCTATGTCGAGGAGGAAGTCGAGGCGCTGCAAACCACCGCAATGGTGCTGGCCGAGATGATCGCCTCGGGCGAACTCTCCGCGCTCGCCAAGCCCGGCCTGGAGCCTGCCGCGCGTCATTCGCTGCACAAGACCGGCGCGATCCTCTCCGACGGCATCGCCATGGGCCATGTCGTGCTGCACGAGCCGCGCGTCGTCATCACCAACTACATCGCCGAGGATGTGCCGAAGGAAGTCAAGCGGCTCGAACAGGCGGTGGTGAAACTGCGCGCCGATCTCGACCGTCTGCTGGAGCGCGGCGACGTCGCCGACGGCGGCGATCACCGCGACGTGCTCGAAGCCTACCGCATGTTCGCCAACGATCAGGGCTGGCAGCACAAATTGCAGGAAGCGGTCGCGACGGGCCTCACCGCCGAAGCCGCGGTGGAGCGCGTGCAGTCCGACACCCGCGCGCGCATGCTGCGCTCGACCGATCCCTATCTGCGCGACCGCCTGCACGATCTTGAGGATCTGGGTCATCGCCTGATGCGCCAGTTGGTCGGCCGCGACCACGCCCCGACGCGCGAGCAGATGCCCGACAACGCTATCCTGATCGCGCGCGCGATGGGCCCGGCTGCGTTGCTCGATTATGATCGCAACAAATTGCGCGGCCTCGTGCTGGAGGAAGGCACATCCAACTCGCACGTCTCCATCGTGGCGCGCGCGCTCGGCATTCCCGCCATCGGCGAGGTGCCGAACGCGGCGGGTATCGCCGATCCGGGCGACGCCATCATCGTCGACGGCACTTCGGGCTCGATCTATGTGCGCCCGTCGCAGGAAATCCAGTCCGCCTATGCCGAGCGCGTGCGCTTCCGCGCAAGGCGGCAGGAACAATATCGCGAACTGCGCGAAAAGCCCTGCGTGACGAAGGACGGCCAGAGCGTCGATCTGATGCTCAATGCGGGCCTCGTAATCGACCTGCCGCATATCGAAGACACCTGCGCGGCCGGCATCGGCCTGTTCCGCACCGAATTGCAATTCATGGTCAGCCCCAGCCTGCCGCGCACCAGCGAGCAGCTTTCGCTGTATCGCGCGGTGCTGGACGCAGCCGGCGAGCGGCCGGTGAACTTCCGCACTCTCGATATCGGCGGCGACAAGGCGCTGCCTTACATGGACACGATCATCGAGGAAAATCCCGCGCTCGGCTGGCGCGCGATCCGCCTTGGCCTCGATCGTCCGGGATTGTTGCGCGGACAGATTCGCGCGCTGCTGCGCGCCGGCAGCGGACGCTCGCTGCGCATCATGTTTCCCATGGTCACCGAAGTGCGCGAGTTCGATCAGGCCAAGACCATGATCGAGCGCGAACTGACTTATCTGCGCCAGCACGGCCACACATTGCCCGAGCGCGTCGATGTCGGAACCATGATCGAGGTGCCGGCGCTGCTTTATCAGCTCGATGAACTGATCGAGCGCGTCGATTTCGTCTCCGTCGGATCGAACGACCTGTTTCAATTCATGTTCGCGGTCGATCGCGGCAACGCCCGCGTCAGCGAGCGCTTCGACACGCTGTCGGCACCGATCCTGCGCGCGCTGCGCGATATCGCACGCAAGGCGAACGCCGCAGGCAAGACCGCATCCCTGTGCGGCGAAATGGCCTCGACAACACTCGGCGCGCTGACGCTGATCGCGCTGGGTTATCGCTCGCTGTCGCTGTCGGCGACAGCGCACGGCCCGGTCAAGGCCATGATACTCGAGCTTGACGCACGCAAAGCCGACGCCTTGATGTCGCAGTTGCTGGCCGCGCCGACCGGCAGCATTTCGATCCGCCAGAAGCTGACGGAATTCGCCGAAGCCGAAGGGCTGTCGTTGTAGCCAGGGCCATTTGCGATTTGACGGAAACATTCCGATCCGTCATTGCCGGGCATAGCCCGTCGAAGACGGGCGTGAACGCCCTCTTGACCCGGCAATCCATCCTTTTCAAAAGATGGATGCGCGGATCAAGTCCGCGCATGACGGGCGGCAATCTTGTTCTCCGACCGTTTTCATGTTTTGAGATTCTCCCATGCTTCCACAAGCCAAACTCGATGTTCTGCTGGCGCGACACGCGTCCCTCGAAAACGATCTGCTCGGACAGTTGCCATCCGACGCCTACGTGCGCGCGACTCGCGAACTCAGCGAATTGTCTCCCATCGTCGAGGCCGTGAAGGCCTGGCGCGCGAT
>DASWQB010000334.1:0-4809 GCA_036398335.1 Afipia sp.
GGCATGCGCAGCGCGCTGCTGCGCGGCCTGAAGGACTATGCCGAGCGCATCGGTCAGGGCAAAAAGGCGGCGTCGATTACCTCCGAAGACGTGATGGTCGGCGCTGCGGTGATGCTGTCGGTGTTCGTTCGCGAGCCGGAATTCCAGGGCCAGACCAAGGACCGCCTCGCTACCGCCGAGGCGCAGAAAATCGTCGAACAGGCCATCAAGGACCCGTTCGATCATTGGCTGACCGGCAATCCATTACAAGCCAACAAACTGCTCGAATTCATTGTTGAGCGCGCGGACGAACGGCTGCGCCGGCGCGCCGAGAAGGAAATCTCGCGCAAGACCGCGGTGAAAAAGCTACGCCTGCCCGGCAAGCTGGCCGATTGCACCAACACCGCCGCCGAGGGTTCCGAGCTGTTCATCGTCGAAGGCGACTCGGCAGGCGGCAGCGCCAAGCAGGCACGCGACCGCAAGACTCAGGCGATCCTGCCGCTGCGCGGCAAAATCCTCAACGTCGCCTCCGCCACGCGCGACAAGATCGCCCAGAACGCGCAACTCTCTGATCTCATCCAGGCGATCGGCTCTGGCACCGGCGCTCATTACCGCGAAGAAGATTTGCGCTACGCGCGCATCATCATCATGACCGACGCCGATGTCGACGGCGCGCATATCGCCTCGCTGCTGATCACCTTCTTCTACCGGCAGATGCCCAAGCTGATCGACGAAGGCCATCTGTATCTGGCGGTGCCTCCACTCTACCGGCTCACGCATGGCAGCAAGACGGTCTATGCCCGTGACGAGAAGCACCGCGATGAACTCTTGAAGAACGAGTTCCACGCCAATGCCAAGGTCGATGTCGGCCGCTTCAAAGGCCTTGGCGAGATGATGCCCGCGCAACTCAAGGAAACGACCATGGACCCGCGCAAACGCATGATGCTGCGTGTGGCCCTGCTCGCGGACGATCGCGAGGGCACGGCCGATTCAGTGGAGCGCCTGATGGGCACCAAGGCCGAAGCGCGCTTCACGTTCATTTCCGAGAACGCCGAATTCGCGCCCGAAGATCTGCTGGACGTCTGATCAGAAATCTTTTGAAACCGGCACGTTCGGCTTGCGTATTTTATCCATGCGAACACCCCTTCTCGCCCTCGGCATCCTGGCGCTTTTGATTGGCCTGCTTTGGATCGGCCAAGGCTCCGGCCTCGTGAACTGGCCGCGATCCAGCTTCATGATCAGCCAGATGCAGTGGGTTTATTACGGCGCGGGCTCAGCACTCTTGGGGATTGTGTTAATCGTGTTGTCGCGGCGTCAAACTTAAAATGGCTCAGGCCGTCTTCGCTTCGACCGAATGCACGTGCTCGGGCCGCACGCCGATCCCGATCGCGCGTGCGGTCAATCCCTGAAGAAACGGAATCGTGCCGATGATGCGCGCCGGCAGCGGCGGTTTGAATTCCTTGTCTGAAATCGCGCGGTTGATGAGCTTGTTCTGCACGAGCACCTGAATGGCCTGCGTGGCCTTGACCGGAAACAGCCGCCGCTCCTGAACGCGGTCGAGATCGGCAAGCGAGGGACCGCCAGGTCCGAATTTGTCGAACAGCAGATTGGCTGTTGCCACCGCGTCCTGCACCGCCAGATTGACGCCAACGCCGCCGACCGGCGACATCGCATGCGCGGCATCGCCGATGCACAGGAAACCCGCACGCGCCCACCGCGTCAAACGATCGATCTTGACCGATAGCAGCTTGACGTCATCCCAGCTTTTGATGTCGCCGATATGCTCGCGCGTGCCCGGCGCCAGCTTGACGATGTTGCTGCGAAATTCATCGAGACCCTTCGCCTTCACGGCCTCGTACCCATTCTTGGCGATGACATAGGCGCATTGCCAATACGTGGTGCGATCAAGCATCACCATCATCTGGCCGGTTTGAATGCGCGCGAAAACACTCTCGGCCGAGCCTTGAGGCTTGCCCACCCTGAACCACAACACGTCCATCGGCGCGCCGATGTCCACCACCGTCATGCCGGCCTGTTCGCGCATCATCGAATGGCGGCCGTCGCAGGCTACTGTCAGATCAGCGTTGATATGCAGCGGACCTTTTTGGGTTTTCGCGACCACGCCGGTGACGCGTTCACCATCCTTGATCAGTTCAGCCGCCTCGGTACTTTTGAGCACGCTGAGATTGGGGAATCGTTTTCCCTTTTCATCCAGAAAGTTCAGAAAATCCCATTGCGGCATGAAGGCGATGAACGGACACACGGTGTCGAGCCGCGACAGGTCGGCGAGCCGAATAGAGGTTGTTCCGAACTGTGCGGTGAGCCTGGCGACCTCGTCATGGGGGACTTTCAGGAATTCCTGAAGCAGCCCGAGTTCCTGCATGACGTTCAAGGTCGACGGATGCACGGTGTCACCGCGAAAATCACGGAAAAAATCAGCGTGCTTTTCGAGCACCACCGTTTTGATACCGCTCCGGGCAAGCAGATAACCCAGCATCATCCCGGCGGGGCCGCCGCCGACGATACAGCACTGCACGTTGAGCGACGTTGCGGAGACGTCCGGTGCGGAATCTGACATCGGATGACGCTATACCGGGTTTTCGTTTCCCGAAAGGCACGGATTTGCGTCAGCCAAATGACGCGTAAAATTAAGGCTTTTCGGCATTTTCAGCTTTCACTTCATTGACTTTTGGCGATTCGGGCCTATGTTCCGGGCACGCGGCCAGGGTCGAAACGCGATCATCTGACAAGCCGCTTGCCAGCGATTTTACCATCCCCGTGCATCACAGCATGCCGTTCCGGGGCTGAAGCATGGCAGTATTTCCGAGAAGTCCGAACGGCGATCTCGTGTAGAGGCTCAGTCCTTTTTAGAGGCTCAATGTCCTTTTCCAATCTCGGCCTGTCCGACAAAGTCCAGGCCGCCGTAGCAGCCGCAGGTTACACCAGCCCCACTCCCATTCAGGAACAGGCAATTCCCCACGTTCTGGCGCACCAGGACGTTCTCGGTATCGCCCAGACCGGCACCGGCAAGACCGCCGCCTTCGTGCTTCCCATGCTCACGCTGCTTGAAAAAGGCCGCGCCCGCGCCCGCATGCCGCGCACGCTGATCCTGGAGCCGACGCGCGAACTTGCCGCGCAGGTGAAAGAGAATTTCGACAAATACGGCACCGGCCAAAAGCTGAACGTCGCGCTGCTGATCGGCGGTGTCTCGTTCGGCGATCAGGACCTCAAACTCTCCCGAGGCGTCGACGTCCTGATCGCGACCCCGGGCCGGCTGCTCGACCACACCGAACGCGGCGGTCTGTTGATGACCGGGGTGGAATTGCTGGTGATCGACGAAGCCGACCGCATGCTCGACATGGGCTTCATTCCCGACATCGAGCGCATCTGCAAGCTGGTGCCATTCACACGCCAGACGCTGTTTTTCACCGCAACGATGCCCACGGAAATCCGCCGCATCACTGAAACATTCCTGCACAACCCGGTCAAAATCGAAGTCTCAAAGCCCGCCTCAACCGCCGTGACCGTGACGCAATCGCAGGTTGCCGTCGGACGCGAACCGCACGAAAAGCGTGAAGTGCTCAGGCAGCTGCTGCGCGACGCCAAGGATTTGAAGAACGCGATCATCTTCTGCAACCGCAAGCGCGAAGTTGCCCTGCTCTACAAATCGCTCGAAAAGCATGGCTTCAGTGTCGGCGCCCTGCACGGCGACATGGATCAGTCGGCGCGCACCGCCTCGCTCGAACAATTCCGCAAGGGCGAATTGCCGCTGCTGGTTGCCTCCGACGTCGCCGCACGCGGCCTCGATATTCCCGAAGTCAGCCACGTGTTCAATTTCGACGTACCGCATCATCCAGACGACTATGTCCACCGCATCGGCCGCACCGGCCGCGCCGGCCGTCTTGGCACCGCGATTTCGATCGTGACACCCGCGGACCAGAAGTCGATCCAGGCGATCGAAAAGCTGATCGGCCAACCCATTCCCCGCGCCGAAGGCTCTTTTGTGACAACACAAAGAGCGTCAGCCGAACCCGATCTTTCCGATAACAGCTCCGACCACGACAAGCCCCGCCGCGAAGGCAGACGCTCGCGCGGCGGACGCAATAAACCGTCGGCGGCTTCTTCCAAGCCGCAGCAAACAAAACCGCCGTACGTCAAACCGCAACCGGCCACTGCCGTGCAGCCCCCTCCGTCGATCGGCCGCGCGCCCGCTCCTGCCCATCGCGAATTGCACAATGAACCAGCAGATCATTCGCATTTGCCGGCATTTCTGCTGCGGCCTGTCCGCGCGCGAGGCTGACGAGTTTACCGCGCAGCATTTTCATTGTGCGGTGCGTTTACTCCTCTTTCATTCTCCTCCCCTACCGTGCCGCTATATTTTGAGTATTGCGCTTACAGGCAGCAGAAGCGGCCTTTGGGGACACGGAAAGTGACAGGACTGGTGCAAGAGCATAAGCGAACAATGGCGTTCGCCGACGTTGCGTTGGGCCAGATCAAATCGTTTTGCCAGACTGCTGTTCCGCGCAACTATGAAATCTGGTACGTCTACGCGACCGGCTACAATCCCGAGTTGAACAAGATCATCAATGAGACGCTGTCGCGGAACGGCAAGCTGACCGAAACCGATCTTCAGCAGATCTATGACAACTACCTTTCACAAATCCGCGCAACTGAACGCATCGACAAGGTCGGCGGACGCGTCATCAGCGAAATCGACGATGTGATGGTTCTCATCACCGACGCGCTCGGCATGACGACGAATTTCGGCGACAGCCTGGAGGGCGCGACGGAGCGACTGACAAAGGCCAAGGACCGGGATCAGATCAAGGC
>DASWQB010000335.1:0-4303 GCA_036398335.1 Afipia sp.
TTTGCTGCAATGCCGGCGCCCGAACCGCTGAAATCTCGGCCTGCTGAATCCCGTCTATGGGTATTGCGCTGGGCCTGGGGTGGGGGTTTAGACATGTTTCTTTCCAAAATTCGTGGATTGTTCGATGGCGGCCAAAGAGACCGTTATTTCGCCAACGATCTTGAGACCGCAGTCAATGAAGAAGGGCTGCGCCGAATCCGCGAAGCGCGGGCAGCATTCGACGCCACCGAGATCGACGTCGGCTTGAGGCAAAGCTACGAACTTACTCAGTCAAGCAGCCTGCCGGGCGTGAAGTTTGATGCAGCAGCGTTCGAAAAGATCAGATTGCGAGCAATCGCTGCTTTAGCCGATGCTTCCCTATCCCCATGCAGCTTCCTGCACGGTAACCAAGCCGAGCGCCAAGGCATACCACGATCGGTCATCACTCACGACGTCCGCAGATATACTTCGGACGTCGCAAGCATCATTCCCGACGTCATGACACTGTTCAATCCGGAGATTGTTCGAGCTATCCAATCGAGCATCGGCAGCAACTTCATGATTGAGGACGTTTTTCTTACTCGCAACTACCATGTCGAGCCGGAAATCAATTCCAAATATGAGATCCTGTCGGATCGCTGGCACTTCGATCACCAATATCCAGACGGCTTTTCGCTCTTCGTCTGCCTTTCCAGCGTGACCGAGGCAGACGGCCCTTTTCATCTGATTTCCGCGGAGGATTCCCGCACAGCACTAAACCGCGGGTTCAATCCCTCTTTAAGAAAGGAATCGCCCAATGGCGGCTTACGCCCGGAGGATTTCAAGCAATTGCCGAGCTATGCCTACCTCGCAGGTCCACCCGGTGCGATGATGCTTTGCCATACTAGCTATTGCCTGCACCGGGCCGGAGTACCTGACGTCGGCCATATTCGCGATATGATGATTTTCACGTTTCGCCCTTCAATCAAAATGGACTTGGCTTGGCCGAAGATACAATAGAGCAGACCAGACCCCGCTCAGCCATTAATTCCAAGGGCTTCTGCTGGATGTTTGTCTGCGTGAGCGTCGCTTTGCTTTTGCCAGCAGCGCTGTCTTGGTTTTTTCTTTATCGAGCCGGAGAGTTCGAAGATCCGCGCTCAATTGCGAAATGGCTTCAGCGCACGAACGGTCTGTATGGGACCGCATTGAATAACAACGCGCGGGATATTGCTCTCTCAATCTATCTGGAGCGTAAGCCGGAAATTATCGTGCTTTCCTCATCTCGCGGAACAGAATTCCGGCAGCAGTATTTCAAAAGCAAATTCAGTTGCGTCTGCATGATGATCAGTAACATCGAAGAAGGAATTGGTTTCTTCGAAAAGGTGAAAGACGTTTATCTGCCCAAGACGGTCATTCTGGCGCTTGACTATTGGTGGTTTTCGGAAACCGACGATCATATCACGCAACCGGCCCCGGACTTGGGAAAAGTCATTCCGGTTTCGCGCGATGAGCTGTTGAAACCCTACGAATGGATCGGCCAGCACAAGATCGGCGTTTCGGATTTCGCCGCGATTGTCTCCGGGAATCTCGATCGAAGTCCTTTTTCGCACGAGCCCAAGCTGGGCGTTCAGGCGATCAAAAAATCGTTCGGCACCCGCGCCGATGGATCATGGTCCGTTATGAGCGTGGCAACCAACACCGATCTCCATCCGCTGTTCACAACCATCAAGCTGCAAATGAGGAATCCGGATCTCATTCTCAAGGAAAAATTCGGTCGGTATGCTCCGGATCAGAAACTGAGTGAGGAAAAGCTGGCCATCCTGCGCGATCTTGTCGGCCGCTTTGAAAAACAGGGAACGGGTGTCGTTCTGATGCTCCTTCCGGTCGCCAATCCTATTGTCGAGGAAATGGAAAACAGCGGCCGTTATACATTCGTTTCAGCGTTGCGTGAGCGTCTCGGCAAGCTTGGCGTCGAGTATTACGATTTTTTCGACTCCCGCCTCTTTGCCACGGCGTGTGAATTTCAGGATCAGCATCACGGCGGAAACGCGATGTATGCGCGAATGCTGAAATTGATTCTGGATCGGAACAAGGACAGCATTCTTGTTCGTCATGTTGACCGCACTGCCGTCGCATCGATTGCCGAGCGATGGAAAGGACGTGTTGTGGCTGCCTTGGGAGAAGAAACGCCGCGCTTCCACGAAGTCGATTTTCTGGACCTTGGATGCAAAAAGTAGACGATCCCGAGGAGCACGCAGGAATCGCGCCTTCATCAAAACTGAAAGTAGATGAACTGGAATTCGCTGGCTGACATCATTTTAAACGCAACCAAAACGAATAAAACTGCAAACACCGCGCCGGAAAAAATGTTTGCGGGAATTCTCTGCACGGCGACCCACGCGGTTGGACCTGAACTCGAGATAACAAACAAAGCAAGCGCCGCGATGACATGAAGTCCCTCCACGGCGGAGCCCCACGGGGCAAAACCCAGAAGGCCTTTATAGATCAATAAGGCCGATGGAAAGTTCTGAGCGCGAAACAGCACCCAGCACATCACGACGAACAAGAATGTGCCTGCCCTGCCCAAAAGCACAGGCATATGAAATCCGGCACGCATCCACATGACGCCGACGACAAGGCCCACCCCATGCGCGACGCCCCAGGCGACAAAAGTCAACCCAGCGCCGTGCCACAGCCCGCCAAGCGCCATTGTCATGAACAACGCCCACACCTGAACGATCAAGCCGTTCCGGCTACCGCCAAGAGGAATGTAGAGGTAGTCGCGCAAAAAACGCGAGAGCGTCATATGCCAACGCCGCCAGAAATCCTGAAGCGATATCGAGCGATACGGGGAATCGAAATTCTGGGGCAGCACGACGCCAAAAAACAGCGCGACCCCGAGCGCTATATCGGTATAGCCTGAAAAGTCGAAGTAAATCTGGAACGTGAATCCCAGCGTAGCCTGCCAGGCATCGTGAACGCTCGGTAATTTTCCTTCGGCCGCCGCCTGGAAAACCGGGTTTACATATGCGGATAGTGGATCCGCCAAGATAACTTTCTTAATAAGCCCGATGATCAGCAGCATTATGCCGCGCGCGCATCGATCAGCGCATCTGATTCGTTCCTGGATACAATCTGTAAACTGATCGCGGACTTCATTCCAGCGCACCAGCGGCCCCGAAAGAATCTGCGGAAAGAAAGCGATATACAACGCGTAACGAACAAGATCCGGCCGAACCGCGCGACCGGCCCGCAAATCAGAGAGATACATAATGTGATGAAATGTAAAAAATGAAATTCCAAGCGGCAAAATCAGATCGGTGTGCAGCCCGTTCAAATCGGAAATCGGCAGGAGACTTGTAAAGAAGTTTAAATACTTAAATACGCCGAGAACCAGGAGATTGGCTATAATGGCGAGCGAGATGAGGAGTTTATATTCGTATAAAGCGAAGACCTCCGCGATAATCCAGTTAAACAATATTGATATCATCAGGAGCGGCAGAAACCGCCAATCCCAGTAACCGTAAAAAACGAACGACAACACGACGAGCAGTAGCAAACGGCGCTGGGGTAGATATCGTTCCACTACCCAATGCAGGGCTAATGCTGCCGGAAGAAAAATAAACAAAAAAGGGAAAGAGTTGAAAAGCATGCGAGCGCTAAAAACTCAGTTTGATGAGCCAAAACTGACTCGCGGACTTAAGAACACGGTCCTGCCCCGTCCCAGGGCCAAGCTCGAAAATTCTCTAATCCGAGGCGTAGGTAATGATTTCGCGATAGATGCTGAACGCTTCGGCCGCATAAAATCCCGCGACTGCTCCCCGCGTGGTCGCCAGTGCACGGATCGCTTCGGGCGAGCGCGGATGCGGGAACGCCCGCGATTCAAAATCATAGCAAGCCATGGCTTGGCATTTCCGTTCGATCTGCCGCGTGATGTCCACGAAACGCCTCGGACGAAATGGAACTGGATCGGTAAAGGCCCACTCCGTGCTCGACAAAACCTCAAATCCATAAATTGCACGCACTTTCACAGCCGCCTGCGGACGGGCGGCGACCGCAACAGCTTCGGCGACGGCTCTGTGATCAACATTCAAGTCGCCGATGTGATGCGTATAGATAATATCTGGGCGAAAGCGAGCGAGTTCGCCTTCAACAATCTTTGCGACTTCCAACACGGCTACCGTATCTAGCCGATTGTCCGGCAAAAGATGGAATGCCGGTTCGCTCGCCCCTAGAAGACTTGCTGCCTTGCAGGCCGCCAGTTGCCTGTCATGCAACTCACTTGGCGTTGCGGAAGCGCGTGACCTTATACCGTCAGCCAGGAACACAACGTTCACAATGTCGC
>DASWQB010000336.1:0-3171 GCA_036398335.1 Afipia sp.
GATGGGTGTCGGCGTTGCGGGTTTGCAGGCGATCGCGACCGCGCGCCGTCTCGGCGCCGTCGTCACCGCCACCGACGTGCGCCCCGCCGTGAAGGAACAGGTTGAATCGCTTGGCGCGAAGTTTCTCGCCGTCGAGGACGAGGAATTCAAACAGGCCGAAACTTCCGGCGGCTACGCCAAGGAAATGTCGAAAGAGTATCAGGCCAAGCAGGCTGCGCTCACCGCCGAGCACATCAAGAAGCAGGACATCATCATCACCACCGCGCTGATCCCGGGCCGGCCCGCGCCGAAGCTGGTCACGGCGGAGATGGTGAAGTCGATGAAGCCGGGTTCGGTGCTGGTCGATCTCGCGGTTGAGCGCGGCGGCAATGTCGAAGGCGCGAAGGCCAATGAGATCACCGATGTCGGCGGCGTCAAGATCGTCGGCTACACCAATCTCGCGGGCAAAGTTGCCGCGTCCGCATCGAGCCTTTATTCCCGCAATCTGTTGTCGTTCATCGAGACGCTTTACGACAAAGCGAGCAAATCGCTTGCCGTGAAGTGGGACGATGAACTCGTGAAAGCCACCGCGCTGACCAAAGACGGCGCGATCATTCATCCGAATTTCCAGCCCAAATCTTAAACCAGAGAAGACTTAAAGGGAGCACAGCCATGCATGCCATTGAGGCCGTCGATCCGTTTGTTTTCCGGTTGTCGATTTTCATTCTGGCCGTTTTTGTCGGTTATTTCGTGGTGTGGTCGGTGACCCCCGCTTTGCATACGCCGCTGATGAGCGTGACCAACGCGATTTCGTCGGTCATCGTGGTCGGCGCATTGCTCGCGGTCGGCGTCGGGCTTGTCGGTGACGACAACGGCCCCATCTGGGCGCGGGCTTTCGGGTTCATCGCGCTGATCTTCGCGTGTGTGAATATCTTTGGCGGTTTCCTTGTCACCCAGCGCATGCTGGCGATGTACAAGAAGAAGCAGAAGTAGGACGGGGCAGGGCCAATGAACGCAAATATCCAGGCGCTGCTCTATCTCGTTGCAGGCGTCCTTTTCATTCTCTCGCTGCGCGGGCTCTCGAGCCCGGCCTCCTCGCGACAGGGCAACTGGTTCGGCATGATCGGCATGGCCATCGCGGTGGCCACCACGCTCGCCGCGCATCCGCCTTCCAGCATCGTTGGCTGGATCCTCGTCATCCTCGGTGTTGCCATCGGCGGCGGTATCGGCGCGGTGATTGCGCGCCGCGTGCCGATGACCTCGATGCCTGAACTGGTTGCCGCCTTCCACTCGCTGGTCGGCATGGCCGCGGTGCTCGTGGCCGCCGGTGCGTTCTATGCGCCCGCCGCCTTCGGTATCGGCACGCCGGGCAATATTCACACTCAGAGTTTGATTGAAATGTCGCTCGGCGTTGCCATCGGCGCGCTGACCTTCACCGGCTCGGTGATTGCGTTCCTGAAATTGTCGGGCCGCATGAGCGGCTCGCCGATCATCCTGCCGGCGCGCCACGTCATCAACATCGTGCTGGCGCTGGCGCTGGTGTTCTTCATCTACGGTCTGGTTGATTCGCAAAGTCCGATCGACTTCTGGCTGATCACGATCCTCGCGCTCGTGCTCGGCGTGCTTCTCATCATACCGATCGGCGGCGCCGACATGCCGGTCGTGATCTCGATGCTGAATTCGTATTCCGGCTGGGCGGCGGCAGGCATCGGTTTCACGCTGGGAAATTCGGCGCTCATCATCACCGGTGCGCTGGTCGGCTCATCCGGTGCGATCCTGTCCTACATCATGTGCGCCGCGATGAATCGTTCGTTCATCTCGGTGATCCTCGGTGGTTTCGGCGGCGACAGCGGCGGGGCTGCGGCGGCGGGCACGGGCGAAGTCAAGCCGGTCAAGCTCGGCTCGGCGGATGATGCAGCCTTCATCATGAAGAACGCGCAGAAGGTCATCATCGTGCCGGGCTACGGCATGGCGGTGGCGCAGGCGCAGCACGCCCTTCGCGAAATGGCCGATACGCTCAAGAAGGAAGGCGTCGAGGTGAAGTACGCGATTCATCCCGTCGCGGGCCGCATGCCCGGCCACATGAACGTGCTTCTTGCCGAAGCCAACGTGCCTTACGACGAGGTGTTCGAGCTCGAGGACATCAATTCGGAATTCGCACAGGCCGATGTCGCGTTCGTGATCGGCGCCAACGACGTGACCAATCCGGCGGCGGAAGAAGATCCGAAGTCGCCGATCTACGGCATGCCGGTGCTTCAGGTCTGGAAGGCGGGCACCGTGATGTTCATCAAGCGCTCGCTGGCATCCGGTTACGCGGGCGTCGACAACCCGCTGTTCTATCGTGACAACACCATGATGCTGCTCGGCGATGCCAAGAAGATGACCGAGAACATCGTCAAGGCGATGTAGCCGGAAGTGTAGCTTTGCGGCTCGGTTCCGTTTAGTTTCGGCCCCATGAGCGCTCATTCCCATATGCCGAGGACAGCGTGGCTTTACCCCGCGCTGGCCATTCTGCTTTTCGTGGCGACCTCTATACCGGGACTTGGGATCGGATTTACCCAATCGCCCGGAGGTATTGTCTTCGCCGCGGTTCTGCTTGTCATCCTGTTCGGCACGGTGTTTGCCGCCGTTCACCATGCGGAGGTGATCGCCGAGCGCATCGGTGAGCCCTACGGCACCCTGCTTTTGACGCTGGCGGTGACGATCATCGAGGTCGCGCTGATCGCCACCATCATGCTTGGGGAGTCGGGCGTGCCGACGCTCGCGCGCGACACGGTGTTCGCGGTGGTCATGATCGTTTGCAATGGCCTTGTCGGCATCTGCATCATGCTCGGCGGACTGCGTTACCGCGAACAGGATTTTCAGATCACCGGCGTCAACGTCTATCTCTGCGTCCTGATCGTACTGGCGACGATCACCTTGATATTACCGAATTATACGCTGGCCACGCCCGGCCAGATATATTCGCGCAGCCAGCTTGTTTTCATCAGCATCGTCACCATCGTGCTCTACGGTGTGTTTCTCTACACACAGACGATCCGTCATCAGGACTATTTCGTCGGCGACGGCGGCGCGGCAGGTGCGGATCACGCCGTGGCCTCGGGCAAGCTATTGGCCATGAGCGCCGTGCTTCTGGTGATCTCGCTGTTGGCGGTGGTGTTGCTGGCGAAGAAGTTTTCGCTCGTGGTGGAC
>DASWQB010000337.1:0-8024 GCA_036398335.1 Afipia sp.
GTCCCGCGCATCAGCAAGAAGGACAACAAGGCATACAAGTGCACTCTCTGCGTTGACCGCGTGAATGTCGGGCAGGAGCCGGCATGTGTGAAAACATGCCCCACCGGCGCGATCCGCTTCGGCACCAAGGAGCGAATGACGGATTACGCCGCAGGCCGCATTGAGGACCTCAAGAGCAGAGGATTCTCCAATGCGGGACTTTACGACCCGGCCGGTGTTGGCGGCACGCATGTGATGTATGTTCTTCAGCATGCGGACCGGCCGCAACTTTATTCAGGCTTGCCCGACAAGCCGGCCATCAGCCTTGTCACGCGCGCATGGGTTTCGGTCGTCAAGCCGCTTGGTGGCCTCGCCATCGCTGCGACCGTCGCAGGCTTCTTCGCCCACTTGCTCGCAGTGGGCCGGGCCCAGGTAAGGGAGATCGAGCATGCGCCTGATAGCCGGAGGGGCGGCGATGCGGAAGAATGACATGATTTTGCGAACGTCCTTTGGCGTGCGCCTGTGTCACTGGGTTATGGTCGTGTGTTTCTTTCTCGTCGCGGCGACGGGACTGTCCTGGTTGTTTCCGAGCTTCTCCTGGCTGGGTGGCGTGCTCGGCACGCCACAAATGGCCAGGGCACTTCATCCCTTTCTCGGGATTCTTGTTTTCTTGTTCCTCATCTATCTCTTCGTGCACCTTGTGGGCAGTAATCTCTACCAGCGGAATGATCTGATCTGGGCGAAGAATGTGGCCAAGGTCTTACGCAACGAGCACGCCGAAAACCTGCGCGTCGGGCGCTACAATCTCGGCCAGAAATTTCTCTTCTGGGGCATCATGGGGCTCATCTGTGCTCTTCTGCTTACGGGCCTGATGATCTGGCGCGCTTACTTCGCCCAATATTTCCCAATCCCGTTGCTGCGTCTTGCTCTGTTGGCGCATTCATTGGCGGGGCTTGCGTTGATCCTGCTTGTCATCGGCCACATCTATTTGGCTATTTGGGTAAGGGGATCGATCACTGGAATGATCACGGGCTATGTTTCTCGAGCCTGGGCCAAAACCCACCATGATGGCTGGTATGCCGAGGTCGTTGCACGGGAAGATCGTGACGATTTGAACGCAAGGAGCAAATAGTGAGCGAGCGTCCGAACATGGTCGCATCGCCAGTGGTCGAGGAACTCGCCGGCGTCCGGCCGATACGGGCGATACTAACGCTAGACCCGTCGAGTCTTTATCGGCGGCGTGCGGCGCGACTGCGGAAACTTGCGGATGGACATGTCGCTGGGCGTTATCTTGGCTTTGCTGCCACCTTGGCCGAGATTCAGGATCAGATCGTTGCGCAAAAGCCGCTGCAGTCGGGCAGGCTGATAAACACGCGAGAGCCGATCGACCGCATGACACAGGCGGATCTTCTGCGTGACGCAGGCTTGCCCGGTGTGCTGGCGACTATCGCGACTGGCCTCATCAATTATCCTGAGGATATGGTGCGTCTGTCGGCCAAGGAGGCGCTGGCGTTGGACCCGGTAGAGGCGACAACCTGTGTCGTTCGTCTGCAAAGGGGAGAGTTCTCCACCGTCGACGCACGCCATGCATCATTGTTGTGGGCCGCGCTTGGACTTCTATGGTCGCAATCCGCCGCCCGGCATGGTCAGGATGCTCGCCTACAGGCGGCCGACACGTTTTGCCCGGTTTGCGGAGCGCCGCCAGTGGGCAGCGTGATTATGGATGGAGCGCAGGCGGGTCTGCGCTATCTGCATTGCTCTTTGTGTGAAAGCCGGTGGCATCGCGTGCGCGCCCGGTGCAGCAATTGTGATGATCCCCGGCCTACCGAGCTTTGGAGCCTGGAGGGTGTCATGCCCGCGATACAAGCTGAATGTTGCGATGCCTGCGGGAGTTATTTGAAAAGATTCAATTGCGAAGTTGACCGCGAACTTGAAATCGTCGCGGACGATCTTGCGTCTCTGGATATCGATGCGTTGATCGATGCGCGTGGGTTCGGCAGGACGGGTGTCAACCCACTCTCCTTGCCCAGCGTCTCGACTTATTTCCGATAGTGGGAATCGAATGCTTGCGATCGCGTTACTCGATCACAAGTTGCGATATCCTGTCGCCGCTCAATCCGAAATCGATGCCGGAGGTCCCGTTAAAGCCGTTGCCTGTCACCCGTAAGGTGACCAGATAGCCTCGCGCTGACGGCTCCATTCCCAGGACCTCGAAATGCGATTCCACGCCAGTGTTGTCCGTCTTGTTCCATGCGGCAACTCCCGCATGGCCATCAAAGCGCCGTCCCCAATCAATGAGGATCGCGTCTTTCGTGAAGCAGCCGACGACGCCATCGGCATCACCGCGATTGGTGCTGTCGACAAACGCTTGAATAGGGCGCGGAAGATCCACCATGTCGGGCATTTCCTCGTTTCGAGTGAGAACCTCGTCTTGCGGCGTCAACGAAGCGAGCCGGAACGCGTCCATCCAATTTTCTTCAGGGCGCGTCCGGCACGAAAGCTTCGTAGGCCGCAGCCAGAACATGTCATAGGCCTGCACGACTCGGCAATCGAGAAACGGGATGCACTGGTCATGCAGACGCGCGTACCGAGTATCTGGCTGGTAGTGTGAGGGATATCATCCGCCAGACCGGCAGGAGGTCGATCCGGCGGAATGTGGAATGAGTTCGAACATCTCGACGGCCGCGTTCTGAAATGGCCGTCGCGGGCAGTTGTGTTCTTCCGGTCTTATGAAGTTTGCGCCCCAACTCCCGGTGCCAGACGCGCCGGCGATGATGGCCATCGCAATGCCGACCGGCTCCATCGTGGTGCTCCGCTCGCTGGAAACACGCCGCTTCAGAAACCGAGGTCGCTAAGGCCCGGATGCTCGTCAGGACGCCGACCGAGGGGCCAACGAGCGCGCGCAATAAATACGCGTAAGCACAAACAGGCTGTCATGAGGCATTAATGGGCGCACGGCCGTCTTCGTCGGGAAACAGCGCGCGGGGCGCAAAGTCACATCGTGAAAAATCCTGGGCGCAATAGCCGCCACCTTGATAGCGCTCCGCCGCAGGTTTGCCGCTGGTTTTGCCAGCCAATTCGGGAGCAAAGCGATCAGCGCTATCCTGCGGCTGCCAGCCGATAACCGCGCGCCCATCGTTGCGCCACCATGTCATGCGGCTATTTTTGGAAACGCCCCAGATGACGAGGCAGCCGGTTTGTCCAAGGCTGGGAGCAAGAGTGCTGCGCTCCACAAGCCTCGTAAGATCACCATAGGAAAACCACGTGCTGAGCATGCGATCATCCTGCGGAGCAGGGGTGCAAGAGCCGATACGCAGGAACACGCTTTCAACGCCGTGTTTGGCCCAATAGAGCCGTCCTGTCAGTTCGCCATAGGCTTTCGACAGGCCATAATATCCATCCGGTAGAAAATAGGACGAGTCGTCGATCACCTCGTCCCGTTCGTGGAATCCGATTGTGTGATTGGAGGATGCAAAGACCATCCTTGCGCCCTCCCGCCGAGCGGCTTCGTAAACATGGTAAAGTCCGCGGATATTAGGGCCGATCACCGTCTCGAACGGCTGCTCCACGGAGATGCCGCCAAAATGCAGGATGGTGCCGCAACCTTCCGCGAGGCGGAGAATTGCGGCACCATCGTTGAGATCGGCGCGTGTGAAACTTGCGCCTTCCGGCAAGGTGTCGGGAAAGGCTACAATATCGGTGAGCCGCAGCGGCCAGCCGCTGGCGGACAATGCCTTGGCCAGAACCCGGCCAAGCACACCAGAAGCGCCAGTCAGCAACACGGGTTTCAGGACCGCCATTCCCATTGTCTCCAGTAATTTTCTGTCTATTCGGCAGGCTGCTCGATTAGCAGAGTGCTCTTTGTCGGGCGTCTCACGAAAATGGCCATGGCCACTACACCAGCTACGGCAATCGTCGAGGCAACGACGAAAGCACTGCTATAGCCGCCAAGGTATTGTACTGCCAAGCCGGTCGCGGTGGGTCCGATGATGCCGGAAATATTGCTGAGCAGGTGGATAAAGCCGCTTACGCCGCCCACACGCGCCTGAGGCACGAGTTCGTGAATCGTCGCCCAGCAGGACTGGACGGAAGCGGTCAGCATCATCACCGCGAATGCGATGAGTGATACCGCCATGGTGGCACCTGTGGCCAGGTTCACTGCCAGGAGCGCCACCGCCGCAAGAGCAAGCGGAAGAATGGTGCAGAGTTTGCGGGCGGTAATTCGATCTTCCATGCGATTGTACACGAAATCCGCCACAATGCCGCCGCCGGCATATCCCACGAAGCCGCAAGCCCAGGGAATGGCTGCCACGAAGGCCATTTGCTTCACAGGCAAATGCAGTTCATTTGTCATGTAACTCGGCAACCAAGAGAGAAAGATATAAAGTGTGTAATTCACGGCGAACATGCCGAGGCTGAGCGAGAGGATGCTGGGCAGCGTCAAATAGTGGCGCAGAGGCTTCGCCGCATCTTCCGGTGCGACGTCGTGCGCGCGGCTTTTTGCGATCATCTCGATCTCATCCTGCCCGACACGCGGGTTGTCGGCAGGCTTGTCGGTCATCAGCCTTCGCCAAGCCACAACCCAGAATAATCCGGCGATACCGATCACGAAAAAGGCTATGCGCCAGCCATAGGTGATAGCCAGCAGCCCGACTATCGGCGCGGCGATTGCGCTGCCAACCGTTTGGCCGGAGAACGTGAAGCCGATGGTGCGCGAGGTTTCTTCGCGCGGAAACCAGGTTGTAATGGTCCGGTTTGTGGTGGAGTTCATCGGTCCTTCGGCGACGCCGAAAAGAGCGCGCACAACCAGCATTGAGGTAAAGCCGCCTACAGCACCGGTCAGAGCACACAAAATGGACCAGGCCGATGCTGCCCAGCTATAAACCGCACGCGGACCATAACGGTCCGCGAGTTGGCCGCCGACGAAGGCGAACGCAGCATAGCCGAAGAAGAAAGTGCTGAAGATCAACCCTTCCTGCGAAGGCGAGAGTCCGAGATCTTCTTTCACAAGTGGCGCCGCCACGCCCAGGGCGGCACGGTCCATGTAATTGATCACGCCTCCGACAAACAGCAGAGACGCGATGACAAAGCGGTATCGTCCCGTTTTCACACTCATATTTGTTTCTCCCTTGCTGCCGCTATTGCGCGGCTTATGATTTCCGATGCGGCGTCCTCTCCGGGAACGCGATTTCCGTCCTAGAGAAAGGCAATCGTGCTCGGACTGAGGGACGGTAAATCCTGGTCCAGCCGAGTTAGAGTGCCGTCAGTTGAATCGATGCCAAAGAAAATGAGATTGTCGCCCTGCTCATTGGCAACGATGAGCTGCGTTTCGTCAGCGGAAAGAGTGATAAAGCGCGGATCGCGCCCGCCCGAAGGCGTCCACCGCACAGAAGCGATGCGTTGTGCCGCGCTGTCATAGCGGAAGCAGGCAATGCCATCCTGTCCGCGATTGGAGGCATAAATGAATTTGCCACAAGGCGTCACGGCAATAGCCGCGGCGGTGCTCGCACCGAAGAAATTTTCCGGCAGCGTGCTGTCTTGTTGCAGCGCTGTCAGTGTTCCGCTGGCCTCGTCCCAGCGGCAGAATGCCAGCGATGACTCCAGTTCGTTGACCAGAAACGCTACGTTCTCGCGCGGGTGAAAGGCTATATGACGTGGCCCCGCACCGGGACGAAACGTGGCACGGCTGACAATGCGCAGGCGCTTGTCGTTTTCGTCGAAAGCCAGCGTGAACACGCAATCCAACCCCTTGTCCGGGACAAGGAAATACTGCCCCGACGGATCGGGCACGATGTGATGGGGATGCGAGCCGCGCTGCTCATGCCGGTGAGGCCCGACCTCGCCTGGCAGTTCGAGCAGATCGATGAAGGGCAGCAATGTTCCATCCGGTTCCACCGGCAGCGCCGCGACGGAGCCGCTAGCGTAATTTGCAACCAGCAAATACCGGCCCGACGCGGTCAACGCCTGGTGCACGCCGTTCATTCCGCCGGTCGCAGCCCGGCTTAAAAGCCTTAACGTGCCGGTTTGCGGATCAAGCCGAAAGGCGCTGGCGAAATCTGAATCGCCGTGCACGGCATAGAACACGCCGCGCGGAGGATCGCTGACCAGAAAGGAAGGGTTGACGAGATCGCCCACATGTCCCGTTTTATTCCATCCGTCCGCATCGATTTTGTAGATGTCGATGCCTTGACCGCGCGCTTTGCGTTTCTCGGTGGTAAAGCTTCCGACGAACGCATGCGAGGCAGCGCCGGTCGAAGTTCGAAACGTGCTTGATGCAGCAACTTTAGTGTCCATCGACGCGTCCTCATTCTTTATAATGATCCCGCCGCCTTGTTGTTTTTTATTGGCGGCGGGATGTAGCATGATTGTCTGTCACCGCCGCTCAGGCGGCCGCCGATTTGTGCGCGGTCTGTGCTGACTTCACCGTGCTCCAGCGTCCATAGCGGGCGATGGATTTTTCGTCGAACTCGAAGCCAAGGCCCGGAGTTTGATGCAGAACGACCTGACCGTGGCGAAATTCGAGCTGACGGTCAACTAGGCGGCGGAAATTCAGAACCTGATCATCCAGGAAGAATTCGACGTAGCGCGCATTCGGTGTAGCGGCGACAAGCGGCGCATGCAGGTCGTGGAACCAATGCGGATACATCTGGACGCCATAGCCGGCGGCGATGGCCGCGATGCGCTTCCATTCGGTGATGCCGCCGCACACGGCCGCGTCGGTCTGTAGAATGAGCGCGCCGCCCATCTCGAGCAGTTGCTTGTGATACCAGCGGCCATAGCCAATTTCGCCGGTGGCGACGGGAATGCGCGTCAACCGGGCAAGCCGGGCATGATTTTCAATGTCATCGGGGCTAAAGGGCTCCTCGATGAAGCTCGGCGCATAGTCCTCGAAGCGCCGAATATACTGCATCGCCTGAACGACATCCGCCCAGCCGTTGTTGCAATCCAGCATAAGCTCGACGTTCGGCCCCACCGCCTCGCGTGCCGCCTTCACGCGTTCTTCTTCTTGAGCGGGAGAAAGCCGCCCGGTTTTCATTTTCACGGCCTGAAAGCCAAGCGCGACATAGGAGGCCATCTCGGCGCCGAGCATGGAGGCATCCTTGCCCTCGAGATAATAGCCGCCGCTGGAGTAAGCGGGTACGGACTCAAGCTCCACGGCGCCAAGATAATGATGCAACGGAACGTTCTGCCGCCGTGCGTTCAGGTCCCACAAGGCAATATCGAGCGTGCTCAATGCGCGCATCACGGTGCCGGCGCGGCCCTGTAAAAGAGCTTCTTGATACATCGTCTGCCATAGACCTTCGATCCGGGCGGAATCCTGACCGAGAAGAACCGGCGCAAGGAGCTGCTCAACAGCGACCCGAAACAATTCACCGGCGGCGCTGCCAATGTAGCAGAAGCCGATGCCCGACACGCCGTCGGCATCACGAACTCGCACCAGTCCGTAATAGCGCTCATGGACGGTTCGGTTTGAAAATGACGTGACCTTGTCGAGTGGAATAGCGGCAACGCAAACGTCAACGGATGTGATGATGGACATCGATTACCTTATGTCTTTGGTGGGTTCATTCGGATGGCATTTAAGTCCTCCGGCTATCATCAGAAAACATGTTGTATTTAGCGTTCTGTCTACGTAATTTGCGTGGTATGGAAAGCCGCTTTCTCCATACTTTTCTGACCGTCGTCGATACAGGGTCGATGGCTGCCGCGGCCAGGCACTTTGCCGTGCCCGCCTCGACGGTCGCACAACAGATCAGATCGCTGGAGGCTGATCTTGGCGTCGAGTTGCTTGAGCGCTCCGGCCGCACGTTGGTCCCCACGGTCGCGGCGTCCCGTGTCATTGAGTCCGCACGAGAGTTGCTCGTCATCGAACGCAATCTGCGTTCATCGGCATCGTGGACGGAATTGCCGGCGGGACCCCTTCGTCTTGGCGTAACGCCGACGACTCTGATGGGACAGATGCCGCCAATATTGCGGTAATGGATCGCCAGATATCCTGAAATCGATATTTATCTCGAGCCGGCAACTTCGGCGATACTGCTGGA
>DASWQB010000338.1:0-4953 GCA_036398335.1 Afipia sp.
GGGTACACCGCGACTAGGTCGCCTTCGCAGCGGTCTTGATCGCGGCGACGATGTTGGTATAGGCGCCACAACGACAGATGTTGCCGCTCATCCACTCCCGGATCTCCTCGTCGGACCCGGCGTGGCCTTCGGAGATACAGCCGAGGCCCGACATGATCTGGCCGGAGGTGCAATAGCCGCACTGATAGCCGTCATGTTCGAGGAAGGCCGCCTGCATCGGGTGCAGATTGCCGGGTTCGCCCAATCCCTCAATGGTGGTAATTTTGTCGCCGTCGTGCGCAGCAGCCAGGCTGAGGCAGGAGTTAATGCGCCGTCCGTTTACATGCACCGTGCAGGCGCCGCACTGGCCGTGGTCGCAGCCTTTTTTGGTGCCGGTGAGAGCGACATGCTCGCGCAGAAAATCGAGCAGCGTGGTGCGCGGATCGATCGCCGATGAATAGTCCTTGCCGTTGATGGTGAGCTTGGCCTTGATAAAATAGTCGGGCACCGGTTCACCGGGGGCTGCTTTGGCGCTATCAGCCTGCCAAGGTGAGGTGCCTGCGGCGACACCTGCAATTCCCAACGTTTGCAAAACGGTACGTCGGTCCAAACCGGCCTTGCCGGGACCTGTATTGTCCAGATTGGTCATGCATCCCTCGATGCTTGGAGTGATCGCTCACAGCCGCGCACCTCATCAGGCCCGCGACTCTTTTCATGAGAATAATTCTAAGTATATATCGCGGAGATAGTTCCGCAATCGCCGCAGTGCAGCGATGACGTAGTGTTGACAGAGATTAGCCGTTCACTCCGCGCCAGCGTCCGTAGCGCCACGGCAGATACCAGCGCGCCTTGGCGGGAGTTTCGGCGGGCACATTGTCGATGCCCGACGTCCCCCACGGATGACAGCGCAAGAGACGCGCCAGAGTCATCCATCCGCCTGCCCACAGACCGAACCGGCCGATCGCTTCGTCGCCATAGACCGAACAGGTCGGCAGATGCCGGCAGGTGTTGCCGATCATCGGGGAGAGCGTGTGACGATAAATCCAGATCAGGCCGCGCCCGGCGTCACGCGGAACATTCTTCACGTGAAAAGTTCCGCAAGCGCCGCAACCGCAATTTGAATCTTTCATGAGCATTCTGTTGAACTATGTTGCGCGGATATGCCCGGTTCCTTATCGCGGAACTGCACGTGCGCTGCCTTTTAGGTCACACCATCCGAATATCGTCGTTTTTCAACTGCAATGCAGCAAAACTGCAATAGACGGCATTCGTCGCGATGATACGATTTTCATAATGTTCGTGTGACACGATTCGACACGCGAAAAGTGCCGTTTCTGATGCCCCGGGGCCGGGCCTGGAAGGAGCCACATTGGGTCTTTCGAGATCGCTGATGTTCAGCGGCTGGACGCGAATTGTCGCCGCCATTGTTTGCCTGTCCCTGCCTGGCATCGCCACGCGCGGGAACATCGCTCACGCCGACAGTCTTGAAGCCCGCAAGCAGCCGATGACCTTCAAATGGATCGCCGCCAGACCGGGCGCGTGCGAGCCCGACTGCCGCGACTGGATCGCCGCCGTCGGCATTATCACTGGCGACACACCGGCCTTGTTCGACAATTTCACCAAAGGGCGCGACCTCAAGGGGCAGCGTGTCGTGCTCGATTCCAGCGGCGGCTCGGTGCTTGATGCGATTGCGATGGGGCGGACATGGCGCAGCAGCGGCATCGTCGCCAGCGTCGGCATCATGACCGAACGCGACGGCGCGCGCGCCGTTCTGCCGGATGGCTATTGCGAGTCGATGTGCGTATTCCTGCTGCTCGGGGCGGCAACGCGCGAGATTCCCCCGCAGGCGCATGTGCGCGTGCATCAGATCTGGATGGGCGATCGCGCCAGCGACGCAAAAGCGGCGAGCTATTCGGCGCAGGACATGACGATCGTCGAGCGCGATGTCGGGCGGCTCGCCAAATACACATTCGACATGGGCGGTTCGGGCGATCTTCTGGCGCTGGCGCTCAGCGTGCCGCCGTGGGAGCCGCTGCATGAGCTGACAGCGGAGGAATTGGTATCGAGCAATCTCGTTGCCGCCAGTGCCATTGCGGACAACTCCACCAAGGATACGCAGAGGGTTGCCGAGACCGTTCCTGCAGCCTCAAGCGTCAAAACGATTCAGGATCGAGTGGCTGCCGGCGACGTGCAGGCCGGTGACGCGAAACTCAAATCGACCAAGACCGCTGAGGCGCTGCCGCCGACCGGCGGATCGGCGAGCGTAATTTCGCAACAAAAATAATTCCGCCACGGCCGGGCAGCCGTTCGAAGAACGGCGCCGTTTTCGCACGCTTATATCCTGCCACTCACGTCTAAATACTCTGCGACCCAAAAGGCGTGGATGCCCGTGACAAGCGCGGGCATAACCAGGACTATTAATCCTGCGCCGCGACAGGTTCCTGGCTCTTGGCTTTCGCCTCGATCTGGTTGATCGCATCGACCACCGCGTCGAAGGTCAGCAGCGTTGAAGCATGGCGGGCCTTGTAATCGCGCACCGGCTCCAGCACCGCGACGTCGGCCCACTTGCCGTCCTTCGGCGGCGCGCCGTTCTCTTTCAGCATCCTGGTGACGGTGTCGCGCAGGTCGCGCAGTTCCTGCGCGGATGAGCCGATGACATGACGCGCCATGATCGAGGAGGAAGCTTGCCCCAGCGCGCAGGCTTTGACGTCGTGGGCAAAATCGCTCACCACGCCGTCTTTCATGGAAAGATCGATCTTCACGGTCGAGCCGCACAGCTTGGAATGCGCGGTGGCCGAAGCATCGGGGTTCGGCAGCCGCCCGAGCCGGGGGATATTCCCGGCAAGCTCGATGATTTTCTTGTTATAGATGTCGTTCAGCATGGCTCACACACGTTCTGACATTCGATACCCGCAAGGCAGCCTTGTCGGCGGTCCGCCGGATCGGCCTTGGCGGCAACGTCCGGAACCCTATATAGTGTCGGTCCGGCAGCAACAAACCCGCCTGCCGCGCCAATCGCCGGAAAGTAACACATCCGCTCCGGTGATGGTCTATCCAGGGTTGAAGATAACGGCGTCCTGCCGCCATCCGGCGGTTGCGGCGACCCGGTGACACTCCGGCCTCCACGTCACTTTGACGTCAAAGGCCGGTCGAACGGAGAGCCTAATGGACGCGATCATCAAGCCGCTGCGCAGCGACAAGCCTGGCACCAAGCCAGGCGCCAAGAGCAACGAAATTCCTGCATCCGACTTTCAGGCCGCGCCGGTGCGCGCCGACCAGCCGCGCCCCTCGCGCGAGGAGGCCGAACAGGCGGTCAAGACCATTCTCTCTTATATCGGTGAAGACACCGCGCGCGAGGGCCTGATCGACACGCCGCGCCGTGTGGTCGAAGCCTATGACGAACTCTTTCAGGGCTATCATCTGTGCCCGGCCGAAGTGCTCAACCGCACCTTCGGCGAGATCGCCGGCTATGACGATTTCGTGCTGGTGCGCGACATCGAATTCCATTCGCATTGCGAGCATCACATGATGCCGTTCTACGGCAAGGCGCATATCGCCTATACGCCTGTGGAGCGGGTGGTGGGCCTGTCGAAACTGGCGCGGCTGGTGGATATTTTCGCGCACCGTTTGCAGACGCAGGAGCATCTCACCGCGCAGGTCGCCGGTGCGATCGACTCGATCCTCCAGCCGCGCGGCGTTGCCGTACTGATGGAAGCCGAGCACACCTGCATGTCGGTACGCGGCATCGCCAAGCATGGCGCGAAAACTCTGACCACGCGCTTCACCGGCGCGTTCCGCGACAATCCCGACGAGCAGAACCGTTTTCTTTCCATGGTGCGCGGGCTTGGCGTTTAAAACTCTCCGCCGTCATGCCCGGCTTTATGCCGGGCATCCCGTCTGTAAGTATCGCAGTTAAAGAGAGGCGTGGATAGCCGGGCAAAGGGCATTCACGCCCGTCTTTGACGGGCTATGCCCGGCCATGACGAGACTATACTCCAAGACCAAAATGCACCTTCGGTCTGATTTTCAGGAGCGCAAAAGTGTCCGCGTCATCCCACAATAAAGACCTCGAGGAAGGGCTGACTTTCAGCCCGTCTTTTGACGCGTCCGGCCTCGTCACCTGCGTGGCGACCGACGCCGCCAGCGGCGAGGTGCTGATGGTCGCGCACATGAATGCCGAGGCGCTACGCAAAACCATCGAAACCGGCGAGGGCTGGTACTACAGCCGCTCGCGCAAGACGCTATGGCGCAAGGGCGAGACCTCGGGCCACACGCAGCGCGTGGTCGAGATGCGTCTGGACTGCGATCAGGACGCGGTCTGGATCAAGGTCGAGCAGACCGGCGCGGCCTGCCACACCGGGCATCGCTCCTGTTTTTATCGGGCGGTCAAAAACGCCGAGGGTTCGATCAAGCTGGAGTTGACCGAAGCCAAGACGCAAGTCTGATCTCGCCGAGGTCTACCGCTAGACGCCGGCTTGATGGCTTCTGCTTGAAACGATCAGCGCTTAATGCGGCGCTTGGCTGCCGCCCGCTGATCCTCAAGGCTCCAGAACAGAGCAATCGAGGCGATCAACAGGCAACTCACCAGGGCCATAAACACCAACGTCAAGTCTTGCTGGTTGAGCGAGTTCATCATCAGCCAATGTAGTGCAATCGCCGTACCCGGCTATATGTTCGCGCCGCATGGCTGCATCGTCCGATCGCGTTAACGCGACATTAACCATAATCTCCGCACTGTGACTTTTGGCCGAAAGGTCATCGCGTTGGGAGACGCGGGCGTTTTTTGGACAGCGTGTCGCCGGGGAGCGGGACACCACATGGCATTCGACACCACGTTTGCGAACGCGATCGAATCGGCGCGCGCCAAGGTCGCGGGCACGATCAAGCAGGCCGCCAGCGCCACGGGCGCCAGCTTCGAATATCTGCTGTCCGCCGCAAAGATCGAATCCAGTTTGAACCCCAGTGCCACCGCCT
>DASWQB010000339.1:0-12994 GCA_036398335.1 Afipia sp.
AGTTATGAGAAGGTTGCCTTCACCAAGGGATTTCTGATGGCCTCGGCCAGCCCGCTGACGCGCTCGTCCCACCATGCCGGTGAGGATTTTGCCAAGCTGCAGGCCGCGCGCGCCGCGCTTGCGCGCTAACCAAGCGATAGCGATGCCGCAATTTTCCAACAAGCGCCGTGTGGGCCACAGCGCAGCGCAGATGTTCGATCTCGTCGCCGATGTCGAGCGTTATCCTGAGTTCGTACCGATGTGCCAGTCGTTGAAGGTACGCCAGCGCACCCAAAACCCAGACGGCACGCAGACCATCATCGCGGACATGACGGTGTCGTTTCAGTTAGTCCGCGAATCCTTCACCAGCCGCGTCACGCTCGACAAGGCGAATTCGAAAATCCTGGTGGAATATCTGAAGGGCCCGTTCAGCAACCTCGAAAACCGCTGGACCTTCGAGCCGAAGTCCGAAGACACATGCGATGTTGGCTTTTTCATCGCCTACGAATTCAAGAGTCGGATGCTCGCGGTGTTGATGGGCGCGATGTTCGACGCCGCTTTCCAGCGCTTCGCCGCGGCGTTCGAGAGACGCGCGGATGCGGTGTATGGGCCGCCGCGCGCGGCCTCCTGACCGGAGGTTTCGGTCCTCGCGCCATCTCCGTCAGCATTTTCAGCGCTTCTATGACCGAGCGCTGGCGCACCAGACCACGGCCGATGGCGCCGAAGCGTTGCTCCTTGTGAATGATCCGTCCGTCGCGGGCGGCCACCGCAAAGTGGACCAATCCGACCGGCTTGCCCCGCGTTGCCCCGCCGGGACCGGCGATGCCGGTGATCGAAACGGCCAGATCGACGTCGGCATTCTCGAGCGCGCCAAATGCCATCGCGGTCGCGGCTTCCTTGCTCACCGCCCCGAAGGTCGCCAGCAGCGCGGTATCGACGCCGAGCATCGCGTGCTTGGCCTCATTGGAGTAGGTGACGAAACCGCGATCAACGACGTCCGACGAGCCTGCGATGTCGGTCAGCGCCGCCGCGACAAGGCCGCCGGTGCAGGATTCCGCGGTCGCGATCTTGATTTTGCGCATCCGGCAAAGGTCAAGCAGCGAGCGGGACAGTGCGCGGGTGGCGCTATCACTCATGCGAGTGTCCTGAATCCGAAGTTCGCCTCATCTTGCAGCACTCTTTTTAGTTGCTCCCGCTCACATCAAAGGGCAGACGGATGGTCGCACTCGCGGTCGCCGCGATGCCTTCCTGGCGCCCGGTAAAGCCGAGCCGTTCGCTGGTGGTCGCCTTCACGGCGATCCGGGAAACGGGAAGCCCGGTGATTTCGGAAATGCGCGCGCGCATCGCATCGCGCAGCGGGCCGATCTTCGGTGCTTCGCAAATCATGGTGACTTCGAGATTGGCGATGCGGCCGCCACGCTGAGCGACCAGGCCGACGGCGTGAGCCAGAAACTGATCCGACGCCGCGCCTTTCCATCTCAAGTCGCTCGGCGGAAAGTGCGAGCCGATATCGCCATCGGCCAGCGCGCCGAGAATCGCGTCCACAATGGCGTGCAGCCCGACATCGCCGTCCGAATGCGCCAGAAACGCTTTGGTGAATGGTACGCGCAGACCGCACAGCATCAGATGATCGCCGTCGGTGAGGGCATGCACGTCATAGCCGGTGCCGGTGCGGATGTCGCCGAGCGCGGCGGCGAGCCGCGCTTCCTCGCGCGCGAAATCTTCGGGAGTGGTCAGCTTCATGTTCGCAGCATCGCCTTCAAAGGTCGCAACGGTCAATCCCGCCCATTCGGCAAGCGCGGAATCGTCGGTGAAATCATCGCGGCCTTCGTGCGCGGCGCGGCGGTGCGCATCGAGAATCGCATCGAACGCGAAAGCCTGCGGTGTCTGTGCAATCCGCAAATGCGCGCGGCTTGGCGTCGCCTCGACCGAACCGCTTTCGCCGACCAGCTTGACGGTATCGGTCACAGGAATCACGGGAATGGCCGCACCTGTCGTCAGTGCGGCATCGATCGCGCGGGAGATGACAGCCGGTGTCACGAAGGCGCGGGCCGCGTCGTGAATGAGCACGACATCGGGCCGGTCCGCAACCAGTGCCTCAAGACCGGCGCGCACCGAGATTTGCCGCGTTGCGCCGCCATTGACCGGGGACTGGTATTTCAATCCGCTGGCCGCATCGTCGAAGAGTGCCGCATCGTCAGGATTACGAACCGGCTGGACGGCAAAAATGCCTGGATGGGTGCAGAACGGCTCCATCGCGCGGGACAGGACACTTCGCCCGCCTAACGTGCGGTATTGTTTTGGGCCTCCGGAACCGGCCCGCAGGCCGCGTCCCGCGGCGACGATGATCGCGGCTGCTCTTTTTGGTGGTCTCATGCTAGATTCGACTGCGTTCGTGGCATTTGTGTTCGCGGGCAGCCTTTACCACAACGTCGCCGGAAACAGCCATGATTCAGTGCTTGTGTACGGCACGTGAATTCTTGCTGCGTCGCACTTGCGTCACGAAAGGAAATGGCTAAACTGTAGGCACGAATTCAGACTGCTCAACAATTGAGCTATGCGGCATCCGCAACGGTGCGGGAGCTTGAGGCGAGAAAATTCCAGTGATCGGGTTGGCACCATCACATTCGTTAGGCTTGCAAATTGGCGACGTGAGTGTCGCCAACAGGGTATTTCTTGCCCCGATGTCCGGCATAACCGATGCCCCCTTTCGCCGGCTGACGCAGCGGCTTGGAGCCGGACTTGTCGTCTCAGAAATGACCGCCAGCGACGACCTTGCCCAAGGCAGGCCGATGTCGGTGCTTCGCTGCGAAGCTACGGGTGTGGGGCCGCATGTGGTGCAGCTTGCCGGATGTGAGCCGCACTGGATGTCGGAGGGCGCGCGCATCGCGCAGGATTCCGGGGCGGACATCATCGATATCAACATGGGCTGCCCGGCGCGGCACGTCACCGGCGGACAATCGGGATCGGCGCTGATGCGCGATCTCGATCATGCAATGACGCTTGTTGAAGCGACGGTATCCGCCGTGAAAATCCCGGTGACGCTGAAGATGCGGCTCGGCTGGGATCACGATTCACTCAATGCCCCCGAATTGGCGAAGCGCGCACAGGATTCCGGTGTGCGGATGATCACGGTTCATGGCCGTACGCGCTGCCAGTTCTACAAGGGAACTGCCGACTGGAGCGCCGTGCGCGCGGTGCGGGATGCGATCGGGATTCCTCTGGTGGTCAATGGCAACATCACATCATACGACGACGCGCTTGCCGCGTTCGAGGCGTCCGGCGCGGACGCAGTGATGATCGGACGTGGCGCGCAGGGCCAGCCCTGGCTGCCTGGACAGATCGCGCGGCGGCTGAAAACCGGATTGCCTGAGCGGGTGCCGGCGATTGCATCCCAGCTGGAACATGTGCGCGAACTCTACGACGATGTGCTCGATCACTATGGGCCCCGCGTCGGTCTTCGGCATGCGCGCAAGCATCTGGGCTGGGCGCTCGATGTTGCCGCCGCAAGCGTAGCTGCGTCCGTCGACATGCTGAAGGGCTGGCGGGCCAAAATTCTGGTGAGCGAGGATCCGGCGCAGGTTCGCCGTCATCTTGCGGATGCGTTCGGCGAATTCGCCTGGAGGGCGGCGGCATGAGTCTGGCTGAAAAATTCTTGCGGTCTCCTGATATCAATGAGGCGATGCTCAATGCGCTGCCGCATCCGGTGATGCTGGTGGGGCCGGACGGCAAGATCGTCGAGGCGAACATCGCCGCCGAATCGTTTTTTGAAATTTCGCTGCAACATCTCAAACGCCAGCCGCTGCGTGAGATCGTGCCGTTCGGCAGTCCGCTGCTCGAGTTGATCGATCAGGTTCGCAAATTCGGCTCGGCCGTGAACGAGTACAAGGTCGATCTCGGCACGCCGCGCATCGGCGCCGACCGGCTGGTCGATCTTCACGTGGCGCCGCTGCCGGAGCGCGCCGGCCACATCGTGGTGATGTTGCAGGAGCGGACCATCGCCGACAAGATGGATCGCCAACTCACCCATCGCAGCGCCGCGCGGTCGGTGATTGCACTCGCCGCGATGCTGGCGCATGAAATCAAGAATCCGCTGTCCGGCATTCGCGGCGCGGCGCAATTGCTTGAACAGGCTGCTTCGCCCGAAGACCGGACCCTGACGCGGCTGATCTGCGACGAGGCCGACCGCATCGTCACGCTGGTCGATCGCATGGAGGTGTTCGGCGACGAGCGCCCCGTGGCCCGCGGTCCCGTCAACATTCATTCGGTGCTGGACCATGTGAAGCGGCTCGCGCAATCGGGGTTCGCGCGCAACATCAAATTCGTCGAGGACTACGATCCTTCGCTGCCGCCGGTGCTGGCCAACCAGGACCAGTTGATACAGGTGTTCCTCAATCTGGTGAAGAACGCCGCAGAAGCCTGTTCCGATATCGACGGCGAGCCGGAAATTCAGTTGACTACAGCGTTCCGTCCCGGCGTGCGGCTTTCCGTGCCCGGAAAATTATCGCGGGTCTCGCTGCCGCTGGAATTCTGCGTCAAGGACAATGGCCCGGGCGTGCCCGACGATCTTTTGCCCAATCTGTTCGATCCATTCGTTACGACCAAACCGACCGGAAGCGGTCTTGGCCTTGCGCTGGTGGCCAAGATTGTCGGCGACCATGGCGGCATCATCGAATGCGAATCGCAGCCGCGCAAAACCGTGTTTCGCGTTCTTCTGCCGATGTTCAACCCGACGAAAAAGGCCGCACAAATCGAAGCCGACGCCGAACAAAATTCGGCGTCGCCGCGTTCGCCAGTGCAAGATGAGGACTAAGTAAGAATGGCTGCAGGTAGCATACTCGTTGCGGACGACGACACCGCGATCCGCACTGTCCTCAACCAGGCGCTGTCACGCGCGGGATACGAAGTACGGCTGACCGGAAATGCCGCGACGCTGTGGCGCTGGGTCAGTCAGGGCGAGGGCGATCTGGTCATCACCGACGTCGTGATGCCGGACGAGAACGCGTTCGACATGTTGCCTCGGATCAAGAAGATGCGGCCCAATCTTCCCGTCATCGTCATGAGCGCGCAGAACACTTTCATGACAGCGATCCGCGCCTCCGAACGCGGCGCGTATGAATATCTGCCCAAACCCTTCGACCTGAAGGAATTGATCGCCATCGTCGGCCGCGCGCTTGCCGAGCCGAAGGAGCGTCCGGCCACGGTCAAGGATGACGGCGAGTTCGATTCCATTCCATTGGTGGGCCGCTCGCCCGCGATGCAGGAAATCTATCGCGTGCTCGCGCGCCTGATGCAAACCGATCTTACGGTGATGATCTCGGGTGAATCCGGTACCGGCAAGGAACTGGTCGCGCGCGCGCTGCATGACTATGGCAAACGCCGCAACGGCCCGTTCGTGGCCATCAATATGGCGGCGATCCCGCGCGATTTGATCGAGTCTGAATTGTTCGGCCATGAGCGCGGCGCCTTCACTGGCGCCAACAACCGCGCCACCGGCCGGTTCGAGCAGGCCGAGGGCGGTACGCTGTTTCTGGACGAGATCGGCGACATGCCGATGGAGGCGCAGACACGTTTGCTGCGCGTGCTCCAGCAGGGTGAATACACCACCGTTGGCGGCCGCACCCCGATCAAGACGGATGTGCGCATCGTCGCGGCCTCCAACAAGGATTTGCGGATTCTGATCCAGCAGGGATTGTTCCGCGAAGATTTGTTTTTCCGTCTGAATGTCGTGCCGCTGCGCCTGCCGCCGCTGCGCGAGCGCATCGAAGATCTGCCGGACTTGATCCGGCATTTCTTTGCACTGGCGGAGAAGGACGGCTTGCCGGCCAAGAAGCTCGATACGCAGGCGCTCGATCGTCTCAAACAGCATCGCTGGCCGGGCAACGTGCGCGAACTGGAAAATCTGGCCCGGCGTCTTGCCGCGCTTTACCCGCAGGATGTCATCACGGGTTCTGTAATTGAGGGTGAGCTTGCTCCGCCGGCCGTGGTGTCGGGCAGTTCCGCGCCGCAAAGCGTCGAAAATCTCGGCGGGGCCGTTGAGATGTATCTGTCCTCTCATTTTGCGGGCTTTCCGAACGGCGTGCCTCCACCCGGCCTGTATCATCGGGTGCTCCGCGAGCTTGAGGTGCCGCTGCTCACGGCGGCACTTGCGGCGACGCGGGGTAACCAGATCCGTGCCGCGGACCTTCTGGGCCTCAATCGCAATACGCTGCGAAAGAAGATCCGCGATCTGGATATTCAGGTCTATCGCAGCGGAAGCTAAGCACGCGGAACGGAGGGCGTGTCCTTGTTGTTGGAAAACCTCCAAAGCGGGGGGTCGGCCGCCAAGGAATTGTCGTAATTCGGCAACATTGTGATATGTATGCATCACCGGGACGTGGCTGCCGCTTCGTCCGGTTATTTCTCCCGCAACGTATCGCAGGCATGACAACCGCAGACACGTCGGCCCCATCGTTCGACATTGCGCCCGGCAGACCGGGCAGTGCCCGGTTGCGGCGGCTGCTCGCGCCGGTTGCGGTCGGCCTTGCATTGCTGTCCGCGTTCCTGACCTTTATCGTGCTGACCGGCCTGACGCCGATCCCGCCGACACACTACGTCGTCATCACTTTTCTACTCATCAACGTCGCGACGATCCTGACGCTGCTGGTCATCATCGGCCGCGAATTGTGGAAGGTGGTGCAGGCACGGCGCAGGGGACGGGCGGCGGCGCGGCTGCATGTCCAGATCGTCAGCCTGTTTTCGGTGATCGCGGTGCTTCCGGCCGTGCTGGTGTCGATCGTGGCGAACGTCACGCTCGATCGCGGTCTCGATCGCCTGTTCTCAGGCCCGACCAAGGCTGTGATCCAGAACTCGCTGATCGTCGCCAACGCTTATTTGTATGAGCACGCGCAACTGATCCGCGGCGATATTCTCGGCATGGCCAGCGACATTGCACGTGCGCGTCCGCTCTATGATCAGGATCGTCAAAGCTTCCGCGAGTTTCTGACCTCGAGCGCGAATTCGCGAAACCTGCCGGGCGCGATGGTGATCGACAAGAACCGCAACATCCTAGAGACCGCGGCGACCGGAATCAATCAGGAGTTCACAACCCCGGCGCAGGACTTTCTCAAGAACGTCAACGAGAACGAGCCGCAGATCGGCGTGTTCATCGAACAGAACTATGTCGCGGCGGTTGTTCGCCTGCGGACGTTCGACGACACCTTCCTCTACGTCGCGCGTCTGCTCGATCCGCGCGTGGTTGCGCAGCTCAAGCAGACCCAGGCCAGCGTCGCCGAATATGCCGATCTCGAATCGCGAAAGCTCGGCATTCAAGTTGCGTTCGCGCTGATGTTCGCGGTGATCGCGCTGACAGTGCTGATGTCGGCGGTGCTGATCGGTCTGAATTTCTCCAACCGGCTGGTCGCTCCGATCCGCCGCCTGATGGGGGCGGCCAATCTGGTCTCGACCGGCGACCTTCACGTTCAGGTGCCGGTGATCCGCTCTGAAGGTGACCTCGCCACGCTCGGCGAGACCTTCAACAAGATGACCCAGGAATTACGGACCCAGCGTGACGATCTTGTCAGCGCCAGCGATGTGATCGACAGCCGCCGCCGGTTCATCGAGACGGTGTTGTCATCGGCAAGCGCCGGTATTGTTGGCGTTGACGGCAAGGACACCATCGGCATTCTCAACCGGTCGGCGGAAAAACTGATCGGGCATGTGGAATCCGAGGCGCTCGGGCGTCCGCTATCGGAAGTCGTCCCCGAATTGAACGAGATGATGGGGACGGCGCGGAGCGGATCGGCACGGCTGGTGCAGGGGCAGATCGAAGTCACGCGCGGCGGCGTCACACGCAATCTGTCAGTGCGGGTCAGTGCCGAGCAGTCGGGTCAGTCGCAGGAAAGCTATATCATTACGCTCGACGACATCACCGAACTCGTGTCCGCGCAGCGCACGTCGGCGTGGGCCGACGTGGCGCGGCGCATCGCCCACGAAATCAAAAATCCGCTGACGCCGATCCAGCTTTCCGCCGAACGCATCAAGCGCAAATTCGGCAAGACCATCGCGGCGGAAGACCTGCCGGTGTTCGATCAGTGCACCGACACCATCGTTCGTCAGGTCGACGATATCCGCCGCATGGTGGATGAATTCTCGAAATTCGCGCGCATGCCAAAGCCGGTGATCGAAGGCGAGGACGTCGCCGATACCGTGCGGCAGGCCGTCTTCCTGATGCGGGTCGGGCACCCCGATCTCGACATCGAAGCGGAAATCAAACAGGATCCGATGCGCGCCAAGTTCGACCGCCGGCTGATCTCGCAGGCGCTGACCAACATCATCAAGAACGCCACGGAGGCGATCGAGGCGGTGCCGCCCGAAGACCTCGGGCGCGGTCGCATCGATGTCATCGCGGCGTGCGAGGACGACGATATCGTCATCGACGTGATCGATAACGGTATCGGCCTGCCCAAGGAAAGCCGCGCCCGGCTGCTCGAACCTTATGTCACCACGCGCGACAAAGGCACAGGGCTCGGTTTGGCCATCGTTGGCCGCGTTCTTGAGGATCATGGCGGACGAATCGAACTGAACGACGCATCGAGCATCAGGCCCGGGGCGCGGGGGGCGTGGATGCGGCTTCGCTTCGCGGTCTCCGGTCACGCCAAGGACGCGGACAATATCGAGATCGAACCTCAAGATACATCATCGGCAGCTAAAAAAGCGGACGTAATCCATGGCGAATGACATTCTGATCGTCGACGATGAAGCGGATATTCGTGACCTTGTGGCGGGAATTCTCGACGACGAAGGATTCAAGACGCGCACGGCGCGCGAAAGCGAATCCGCGCTGGCGGAAATCGCGACCCGCCGTCCCAATCTGATCTTCCTCGATATCTGGATGCAGGGCAGCAAGCTCGATGGATTGCAGCTGCTCGAAGTCATCAAGAAGGATCATGCCGACGTTCCGGTGGTGATGATCTCCGGTCACGGCAATATCGAGACGGCGGTCGCGGCGATCAAACGCGGCGCCTATGACTTTATCGAAAAGCCCTTCAAGGCCGACCGCCTCGTGCTGGTTGCGACACGCGCGCTGGAAAACTCGCGCTTGAAGCGTGAAGTGCGCGAGCTGAAACATCTCGCGCCGTCGTCCGGCAGTCTCGTCGGCAAATCGCCCTGCATGAACCAGCTTCGCCAAAGCATCGACCGCGCGGCGAAAGCCAACAGCCGCATCATGATCGTCGGCCCGTCCGGCGGCGGCAAGGAACTGGCGGCGCGCATGCTGCACGGCTCATCGAGCAGGGCGTCGGGTCCGTTCGTGGTCATCAATGCGGCCGCGATCACGCCTGAGCGCATGGAGATCGAACTCTTCGGCGTCGAATTGTCCGACGGAGAAAACCAGCGCAAAGCCGGCGCGCTCGAAGAGGCTCATGGCGGCACGCTGTTCATCGACGAGATCGCCGACATGCCGCGCGAGACGCAGAACCGGATCTTGCGCGTGCTGGTCGATCAGACTTTTCAGCGCGTCGGTGGAACCACTAAAGTCAACGTCGATGTCCGCATCGTGTCCTCGACTTCGCGTAACCTTGAAGCGGAGATTGCCGAGGGGCGTTTCCGCGAAGACCTTTATCACCGCCTGTCGGTCGTGCCGATCCGCGTGCCGCCTCTGTCGGAACGGCGCGAGGATATACCCGAACTGGTCGAGCATTTCATGGAGCAGATTTCGAGCAGCACCGGCTTGCCGAAACGCCGGATCGGCGAGGACGCGATGGCGGTACTGCAATCGCATGTCTGGCCTGGCAATGTACGCCAGCTTCGCAACAACGTGGAGCGTGTGATGATTCTGGCTGGCGGTGAGCCGGACGTGGCCATCACAGCCGACATGCTGCCGCAGGATGTCGGCTCGATGATCCCGGCGATGCCGACCGGCGTCAACGGCGAGCACATCATGGGACTGCCGCTGCGAGAGGCGCGCGAGGTGTTCGAGCGCGATTATCTGATCGCGCAGATCAGCCGCTTTTCCGGCAACATCTCGCGCACCGCCGAATTCGTCGGCATGGAGCGCTCGGCGCTGCATCGCAAGCTCAAGGCGCTCGGCGTCGGCTAGTGGAGGGGATTTGACATTCGCGATCCGCCCGGCGGCAAGCTCGCAAAGCGAATGTCAAATCTAAATTCCACTTGAAACTTATATTTGCTAGCGGTCCTTGGATTCTCACCTTCGCAAGGATGCACGCCGAAACGAGATGCGAATGTTAGAAGCAGACCACTAGAACTCAGGCTCAGCGCAATGTCCCGTATCGCCTATGTCAACGGCCAGTATCGCGCCATGCGCGATGCAAGCGTCAATATCGAGGATCGCGGTTATCAGTTCGCCGACGGCGTCTATGAAGTCTGCGAGGTGCGCGGCGGCAAGATCGTGGACATGCCGCGTCACATGACGCGGCTTCAGCGATCCCTGAGCGAACTCAAGATCGTGATGCCGATGCCGCAATCATCGCTTCAGGCGGTGATCCGTGAAGTGGTTCGCCGCAACCGTGTGAGTTATGGCCTGATCTATCTTCAGATCACGCGCGGCGTTGCCCATCGCGACCATGCGTTTCCACCGGGCAGCGTGGCGCCGAGCCTCGTCGTCACCGCCAAGAGTCTTAACTTCGAAAAGAACCAGAATGCCGCCGCGCACGGCATCAAAGTCATTACCGTGCCAGAGAACCGCTGGCCGCGTGTCGATATCAAATCGGTGTCATTGTTGCCCAACGTGCTCGCCAAACAACAGGCGAAGGAGCAGGGCGCTTATGAAGCCTGGTTCGTCGACCGTGACGGGTTTGTCACCGAGGGTTCGTCCAGCAATGCGTGGATCGTCACTCACGATGGCAAGGTCATCACCCGCTCGGCTGACAGCGGAATCCTCGCCGGCGTCACGAGAGCCGTGCTGCTGGACGTTCTGGCCGCGCTCCAGATCAAACTGGAGGAGCGGCCATTCACCCCGCAGGAGGCCTATGACGCAGCGGAGGCGTTCGTCACGGCCTCGACCCAGATTGTGATGCCTGTGATCGCGATCGACGGGAGGGCCATCGGCAGTGGCAGACCGGGGCCGCTGGCCGCCAAATTGCGGGGTCATTTTCACCAATTTTCCGCATTTTCCTGATTTTTCAGGTGTTTTTGGCTGGCTTAGCGACAAGCGGCCTTGCCTATCCCCTAAGCCTGCCGTTTAATTGCGCTGCAGCACCCGGAGGGGGATCTCGGGGTGGCCGGCAGCCAGACCAAGCCGCGCAGAAGGCTGGGCTGGCCCAATAAAAAAAGTAATCAAAACTGCGGGACAACAATAATGGCGGCAGACCGCGCTCAAAATCTACAGGACACCTTCCTCAATCACGTCCGCAAGGCCAAAACGCCACTGACGATCTTTCTGGTCAACGGGGTGAAGCTGCAGGGCATTGTCACATGGTTCGACAATTTCTGTCTGCTGCTGCGTCGTGACGGTCATTCGCAGCTTGTTTACAAGCACGCGATCTCGACCATCATGCCCGGGACCCCGATCCAGATGTTCGAAGGCGGCGAGGACGCGCCAGCTTGAGAATGAATTAATTTGGAACCCCGCAATTTCGACGGGGCTGCCGACCGTCCGCGGCCGGAGAGGGGCGACACCACCGGCCGCGTGCTTGTCATCGGCCCCTATCGGCGTGCGCGGGGCAATCCGCAGCCTGGTGATTCCGACGTGCAGTCCGGCGCGGTCGCGGTGCGCGACCCGCGGGCGCGGCTGGAGGAGGCGGCTGGCCTTGCGCGCGCCATCGATCTGACCGTCACAGAATCCCTGATTGTGCCGCTCACCGAGATTCGTCCCGCGACCTATCTCGGCAAGGGCAAAGTCGAGGAGATCGTCGGACTTATCAAGGCGCACGACGTGGACCTTGTGGTGATGGATTGCGCGCTGTCGCCGATCCAGCAGCGCAATCTCGAAAAAGAATGGAACGCGAAGGTCCTCGACCGCACCGGTCTCATTCTCGAAATCTTCGGCCGCCGGGCGAAGACGAAGGAAGGCTCGCTTCAGGTCGAACTCGCGCATCTGAATTATCAGCGCAGCCGTCTCGTTCGCTCGTGGACCCATCTCGAGCGCCAGCGCGGCGGCTTCGGATTCATGGGCGGCCCCGGCGAAACCCAGATCGAGGCCGACCGGCGCCTGATCGGGGATCGCATCGCGCGCCTCGAAAATGAATTGAAAAAGGTTCAGGCGACACGGCGGCTGCACCGTGCCGGACGCCAGCGCGTGCCCTACCGCGTGGTCGCGTTGGTCGGCTACACCAACGCCGGCAAATCGACGCTGTTCAACCGCCTGACCCGCGCCGACGTGCAGGCCGCCGATATGCTGTTCGCCACACTTGATCCGACGCTCCGCGCACTAACCCTGCCGCATGGCGGCAAGGCGATGCTGTCGGATACCGTGGGTTTCATCTCCGATTTGCCGACTATGCTGGTCGCGGCGTTTCGCGCAACCCTTGAAGAAGTGATCGAGGCCGATGTGATCCTGCATGTCCGCGACATGTCGCATGAGGACGCCGAGGCACAGGAGCGCGACGTCGATCACGTGCTGCGCCAGCTCAATATTGATCCGGACTCCGGCCAGCGCATTATCGAAATCTGGAACAAGATTGACCGTTTCGATCCTGAAGAACGTGAAAACCTCGCACGTATCGCGTCACGGCGTCCGCTTGAGCGTCCGGCATTCCTGGTGTCCGCGCAGACCGGCGAGGGCGTCGATACGCTGCTGGCCGCGATCGAGGATCGCCTTGCCGCGACACGTATCACACTCGATCTGACAATCGATGCATCGGACGGCTCTGGCATCAGTTGGCTGCATCGAAACTCCGAGGTGCTCGACAAGCACTTGGAGGAAGGCCGCTACGCCATGACCGTGCGGGTCGACGAGACCAAGCGTGATATTACGATTGACCGCTTTGGCGCGGTGCCGCGTCCGCAGTAAGGTTGTCATTGCGAGGAGCGCGAGCGACGAATCTTCGCTCCGCTCGCAATGACGGCTCGGGCCGGG
>DASWQB010000340.1:0-2423 GCA_036398335.1 Afipia sp.
ATGCGGTTGTTGCCCTCGACCAGCAGCACGTCGCCGGGCTGCAACAAGCCGCGAAGGCTGTCGGGGTCGCTGGGCGTAAACGGCTCGTAGCCCGGCACCTCCTTTTGAAGGTAACGGGCGATGATCTTGCCAACAGTGTCGAGCATGGAATCCATGCTGGTTTCCCCGGCGCGCGGCCTATCGGAGCCGCTGTTTTTCTTTGCCTTAAATTTTCATCGAAGGCGATTGCAACTTCGTTCACGGATGTGTCAATCCGATTACAAAGCATTCACCATGACCGTTGCGAAGAGCCAGCCATTCCGGCAAATTTGCCGGAATCTCCCGCCATCGGGTTGAGCCTTCGGAAACCATGACATGACAATTACACGCCGCAGCTTCATTGCCGGATCGGCCGCGATGGCCGCGCTGCGGCCGCATCATATGTGGGCGGCGCCGCTGCCGCGTGACGCGGATGTGGCAATCATCGGAGCGGGAGCCGCCGGAATCGCGGCTGCCCGGCGGCTCGTTGCGGCAGGGACAAAAGTCGTGGTGCTTGAAGCGACGGCTGCGGTCGGAGGCCGCTGCTCCACCGATACCTCAACCTTCGAGGTGCCGTTCGATCGCGGTGCGTGCTGGCTTTACAACTCCGATACCAATCCATTGACCGCGCCCGCGCGCGCGGCGGATATCGTGCTTGCCCCCGCGCCGCGCGGCCAGAAAATCCGCATCGAGCGCCGAAACGCACGCGCAGGCGAAACCGAGGATTTTCTGGCACTGGTGGTGCGCGCCAATCGCGCGATGGCGGATGCGGTGCGCGGCAGGCCAGACGTGTCGGCGCTCGATGCGTTGCCGAAGGATTTTTTGCAGGAATGGGGCGGCACGCTGGATTTCTTTCTCGGCGCGTTTGCGACGGGATGCGATCTGAAAGATCTTTCGGCGGCGGATTTGCTGGCGATGCAGCCACGCGAACCCGCATCCGTCAGCCGTCAGGGTTTGGGAACACTGATCGCGCGGCTGGCGGAAAATATGCCCGTTGCACTGTCGACACCTGTGACGCGCATCGCGTGGGGCGGCCGCGATGCACAGATCGAAACCGGGGCGGGTACGCTCGCGGCGCGCGCGGTTATCGTCACCGCATCGACGAATGTTCTCAATTCCGGAAAGATCAAATTTTCTCCGGAGCTTCCCAGGCGCCAGATCGATGCGTTGTCCAAACTCACGCTCGGCAGCACCGATCGCATCGCGCTGGAATTGTCCGGCAACCCGCTCGGCCTTGGCCGCGACGATCCGTATATCGAGAAAAGCAGCGACAACCGCACCGCATTCCTGCTTGCGAGCACAGGCGGCTCGTCGCTGAGCCTGGTCGATGTCGCCGGCAGTTTCGGCCGCGATCTGTCCGCGCAGGGCGATGCTGCGATGACGGCGTTCGCGCAGGAGTGGCTGCGCAAACTGTTTGGCGGCGATCTGGCCAAGACCTTGCGGCGCGCTGCCGTCACACGATGGAACGATGCGCCCTATGCGATGGGAGCGATGTCGGCCGCGCTGCCCGGCGGGCAGCCATCGCGGAAAATTCTGGCCGAGCCGCTCGGTCCGCTGTTTTTCGCGGGTGACGCCGTGCACGAGACATTATGGGGCACGGTCGGCGGCGCGTGGAGTTCGGGCGAACGCGCAGCAGATGCCGCGCTTCGGAAGCTGTCCGGCAAGATTGAGGGCACGGCGCAGGACGCCAAGCCGGGTAAACCGTCGAAGCGACGTGACGTGGACAGAGCGCCGGTGGGCGGCCTTGCATGGCCAAAGCAGCGGTAGGAAAACGCGGTATCGGTTGAATCCTCATTGCGAGAAGCGTTAGAGACGAAGCAATCCAGCTCTCTTTGTTGCCCTGGATTGTTCCGCTCCGCTTGCAACGACGACGGAACTGATCGCGCCGGTTTTCATCACGCCTAGACCCGCAAGACACCACCGGTTTTCTTGGCGACGTCCGCGACAATCTTCGCACCGACCGCCTCGATTTCCTGATCGGTCAGCGTTTTCTCGCGAGGTTGCAGTGTCACCGCGATGGCGATGGATTTCTTGCCATCCTCGACGCCCTTGCCCTCATAGACGTCGAACACCGTGACGCTCGTGATGAGTTTCTTGTCCACCGCCTGCGCGGCGCGCACGATATCGGCGGCTTTCACGGCGCGATCGACCACAAAAGCAAAGTCGCGCGAAACCGGCTGGAACGCGGAAAGCTCCAGCAACGGCTTGGCGCGCGTCGCCTTGGCCTTCGCGTCGGGAATGCGTTCCAGAATAACTTCGAATGCAACCAGCGGCCCGTCGGCTTTCAGGATTTCGAGCGTGCGCGGATGAAGTTCACCGAAATATCCGAGGATGTTTTGCGGACCGATCTGAATCACACCCGAGCGGCCCGGATGGAGCCATGTGGGTGCGTCCTTGGCCTCATT
>DASWQB010000341.1:0-4958 GCA_036398335.1 Afipia sp.
CGGTTCTCACCGGCGAGACGGGCGCGGGCAAATCCATCCTTCTCGATGCCTTTGCGCTGGCGCTGGGCGGGCGCGGCGATGCCGGGCTGGTCCGCCACGGCGCCGAGCAGGGCCAGGTCACGGCGGTATTCGAAGTTTCGAGCAAACATCCGGCAGCCGCGATCCTGCGCGACAACGGCTTCGAGGATAATGGCGAGATGATTTTGCGCCGCGTGCAGTTCGCGGACGGGCGCACCCGCGCGTTCCTCAACGATCAGACCGTCAGCGTCCAAACCCTCAAGGCAATCGGCGCGACGCTGGTGGAAATCCACGGCCAGCATGACGAGCGCGCGCTGGTGGATACCGCCACCCATCGCCGGCTGCTCGATGCCTTCGCGGGACTTGAGAAAAATGTCGCTACGATCGAGGAATTATGGGAGGCGCGCCGCGCCGCGCGGACCGCGCGCGAGGAGCATCGCGCCGGCATGGAACGCGCCGCGCGCGACGCCGATTATCTGCGTCATGCCTCGGAAGAATTGATCGCGCTCGCGCCGAAGGACGGCGAGGAGACGCAGCTTGCCGAGCGGCGCACCGCGATGATGCAGGGCGAGAAGATTGCCGAGGATTTGCGCGAGGCGCAGGCTGCGGTCGGCGGGCCGGGCTCGCCTGTGGCCGCGCTTGCCGCTGCCGTGCGGCGGCTGGAGCGCCGTGCATCGGGTGCGCCGAAGCTGGTCGAGGATGCGGTGAAGGCGATGGATTCGGCGCTCAATTCGCTGGCCGAAGCCGACCAGCATTTGAATTCCGCCATTCTCGCCGCGGACTTCGATCCCAATGAGCTGGAACGCATCGAGGAGCGGCTGTTCGCGCTTCGCGCGGCTTCCCGAAAATATTCGACGCCGGTGGACGCGCTTGCCGCGCTGGCGCAGAAATTCAAATCCGATGTCGCTCTGATCGATGCCGGTGCCGACCGGATGAAGGTGCTGGAGCAGGCGGTGGCCGCCGCCGACAAAGCTTACGGCGATGCCGCCGAAAAGCTGTCCGCCGCGCGCATCAAGGCTGCGGAGAAGCTCAACAAGGCAGTGAACGCCGAACTGGCACCGCTCAAGCTGGAGCGCGCCAAGTTCATGACCCAGATCGACAGCGACATGACGTCGCCCGGCCCGCAGGGTTTTGATCGTGTCGAATTCTGGGTGCAGACCAATCCCGGCACCAAGCCCGGTCCGCTGATGAAGGTTGCCTCGGGCGGCGAGCTGTCGCGCTTCCTGCTGGCGCTGAAGGTCGTGTTGTCGGATCGTGGCTCCGCGCCGACTTTGGTGTTCGACGAAATCGACACCGGCGTCGGCGGTGCGGTGGCGGATGCCATCGGCGCGCGGTTGGCGCGCCTCGCCGAAAAAGTACAGGTGATGGCGGTCACGCATGCGCCGCAGGTCGCCGCGCGCGCGGATCAGCACTTGCTCATTTCCAAGGACGCTCTCGACAAGGGCAAGCGCGTCGCCACCCGCGTCAATGCGCTGGCGGCCGATCATCGCCGCGAGGAGATCGCGCGCATGCTGGCGGGTGCGGAGATCACCGCGGAGGCCCGTGCCGCCGCCGAGCGGCTGCTCAATGCGGCAACGGCGTGACGGGAGACACCATCATTTCGGTGCGTATCATGCCCGCGCTTGTCGCGGACATCCACGTCTTTTAAGACATGAGCAAGTCGTGGATGGCCGGGTCAAGCCCGGCCATGACGGAAACAAATGGCAACAAAGTCAAAGAAATCGCTGGTTGAAATTGATCAGCTCACCAAGGCGCAGGCCAAGGTCGAGTTGAAGCGGCTTGCGCTCGAAATTGCCATGCACGACGAGCGCTATTACCAGAAAGACGCGCCGACGATTTCCGACGCCGAGTACGATGCGTTGCGCAAGCGTAGCGATGCCATCGAGGCCCGGTTTCCTGACCTCGTCACCAGCGAATCGCCCTCCCAGAAAGTCGGTGTTACCCCCTCGCGGGCTTTCGCAAAAGTGCAGCACGCCGTGCCTATGCTCTCGCTCGGAAATGCTTTCAGCGATGAGGATGTCACTGATTTCGTTGCGCGCGTGCGGCGTTTCCTCAATCTCGGCGAAGACGAAACGCTTTCAATCGTCGCCGAGCCGAAGATCGATGGGCTGTCGCTGTCGCTGCGTTATATCGATGGCGAGCTTGTCACTGCGGCGACGCGCGGCGACGGTTTCGAGGGCGAGGACGTCACCGCCAATGTGCGCACCATCAAAGACATTCCGCACAAGCTCAAGGGCCGCAATGTTCCGACGGTGTGCGAGGTACGGGGAGAGGTCTATATGCTGCGCGAGGATTTTCTTATCCTCAACAAGAAACAGGCCGAGGCGGACGACACCGTGTTCGCCAATCCGCGCAATTCCGCTGCCGGATCGCTGCGCCAGAAAAACGTCTCGATCACCGCGTCACGACCGCTGAAATTCTTCGCCTATGCCTGGGGCGAGATGAGCGAGATGCCCGCACCGACCCAGTTCAAAATGGTCGAATGGCTCGGCAAGTCCGGTTTTGTCGTCAACGATCACATGGCATTGTGTACGAGCGTTGACGAGCTGCTGGAATTCTACCGCAAGATTGGCGCGCAACGCGCTTCGCTGCCCTACGACATCGATGGTGTGGTCTACAAGGTGGACCGGCTCGACTGGCAGCAGCGGCTTGGTTTCGTATCACGCAGCCCGCGCTGGGCCATCGCGCATAAATTCGCCGCCGAGCAGGCGACGACTGTTCTGGAGAAAATCGACATTCAGGTCGGCCGCACCGGATCGCTGACGCCGGTTGCGCGGCTCGCGCCGGTCACCGTCGGCGGTGTCGTGGTGCAGAACGCGACGCTGCACAATGAGGACGAGATCGCGCGCAAGGACATCCGCGAGGGCGACACCGTGGTGATCCAGCGTGCGGGTGACGTGATCCCGCAGGTGGTCAGCGTCGTTCTCGACAAGCGGCATAAAGGCGCCAAACCTTACAAATTTCCGGATCGTTGTCCGGTTTGTGGCAGCCATGCCGTACGCGAGGAAGGTGAGGTGGTGCGCCGCTGTGTCGGCACGTTCATCTGTGCGGCGCAGGCGGTGGAGCGGCTGAAACATTTCGTTTCCCGTCTGGCTTTCGACATTGATGGTCTTGGCGAGAAGCAGGTGCAGGAGTTCTATGAGGCCGGCATCGTGATGTCGCCGGTGGATATCTTTACCTTGCGTGAGCGTGACGCGCGCTCAAACAAGAAGCTCGCCGAGCGTGAGGGCTATGGCGAGACGTCGGTCCGAAATCTGTTCGATGCCATCGATGCGCGGCGCACCATCGCGCTCCACCGTTTCATCTTCGCGCTCGGCATTCGTCATGTCGGAGAAGGCAACGGCAAGCTACTGGCGCGGCACTACCACACCATCGCGCATTTCCGTGAGGCGATGATCGCCGCAGGCAAGGGCCATGAGACCGAGGCCTATCAGGAGCTGGATTCAATCGAAGGAGTTGGTGACGTGGTTGCGGAGGCCGTGATCGAATTCTTCGCGGAGGAGCGCAACGTCAAGGCGGTGGACGATCTGCTCGAGCAGATCACCGTGCAGCCGGCAGAGAAAGCCCGCAACGATTCACCCGTCGCCGGTAAGACCGTCGTGTTCACAGGCTCCTTGACAAAATTCACCCGCGACGAGGCGAAGGCGCTCGCTGAAAGACTAGGCGCGAAGGTCGCCGGTTCGGTGTCGAAGAAAACCGATTACGTCGTCGCGGGGGAGGAGGCAGGATCCAAGCTGACCAAGGCTAGGGAGCTCGGCGTCGCCGTGCTTACCGAAGACGAATGGTTGAAGCTGACCGGTGGTTAAATCCAGAGCTGTTAGGTTTACTTGGAATCGTCACGCGCGGGTTTGACCCGCGCATCCATCAATAAAACAAGCTTCATTGAGAGGATGGATTGCCGGGTCAAAAGGGCGTTCACGCCCGTTTTCAACGGGCTATGCCCGGCAATGACGCCTCTTGCTTCCATTAAAAACCAAAAGACCCTAGATCGCCGCTTCCATTTCCTCCGCCTCGATCATCTCCTCTGTGCTGGCGAATTTGTTGGTGCGAGGCAGGATAAAGACGATGACCGCCGCGCAGGCTACAGATGTTGCGAAAACGGCAATATTGACCGGCAGAGGCGTCGTGAAATGTCCGCCGAGAAACGCGCCGAGTTCGGAAAACAGCGATCCGCAGCCGAATTGCAGAAATCCCAGGATTCCAGCAGCGGTGCCCGCGGCTTGAGGGCGCACGCTCAGCGCGCCCGCCGAGGCGTTCGACATCGCAAAAGCATTGCCAAAGGTCACCAGCATGTGCGTGCCGAACAGCCATGACAGCATCTGGTTGATGCCTGTGACGCCCCAGATGGTGTTGAAGACCGCACCGGTGAGCTGCAACGCCAGGCCGATCCAGATCATGCGGTTGATGCCGTAACGCGGCGATAGCCGCACCGAAATCAGATTTCCCATCATGTAGGCGAAGCCGGCGGTCACATACCACAGGCCGTATTCCGCGGTGGAGCGCCCCATCTGATCCACGACGATGTAGGGGCCGCCGCCGGCGAAGATGAAGATGATGGCGGACGCCAGCATCTGGCAGAGCGCATAGCTGATGAAAGCGCGGCTCCCCAGCAGAGCCCTTACGTCTTTCGCAAATCCGACGTTGTCTGAAAAAATCCGGCGGCGTCTTGTCTCGGGCAGACCGAGCGCTACTCCGGCGGTGACGAGCAGCGATGCGCCGGCCATGACATAGAAAATGGAACGCCATCCGAAATTGATGTCGAGCAGGCCGCCGATCAGCGGGGCGATCATCTGTGCGATCATCATCACGGCGGTCACGAGGGCGATCATGCCGCCGATTTTCTGACGCGGATAAATGTCGCGGATGATGGCGCGGCACATCACCATGCCGGTGGCCGCACCCAGGGCCTGAAAAAAGCGGGCCGTGACAAGTTGTGGCAG
>DASWQB010000342.1:0-2204 GCA_036398335.1 Afipia sp.
CCCGTGTTCTGGGTGGCGGTTCATCGCCGCCATCATCATTACACCGACGTGGTGCAGGACCCGCATTCGCCGAACTCGCCGGTCAAGAGTTTCATCTGGGCGCATTTCGGCTGGCTGCTGGTGCGTCCGCCCGACATGAAGCCGAAAGTCATGAACGATCGCTATGCCCGCTATCTTTTGCGCGATCCGTACTACGCGATGCTCGAGAGCCGCAAGAACTGGATGAAGCTCAACCTTGTGGTGTGGCTCGCGCTGTTCGTGATCGGCTTTGTCGTGAGCCTGATTCAGGGCGGCTCATTGCTGGATGCGTATCAGTTCGGCTCCAGCCTGTTTGTATGGGGCGGTCCGCTGCGCACCGTCGCGGTGTGGCATTCGACATGGTCGGTGAATTCGATCACGCATCTGTGGGGCTATCGCGGCTACAACACGCCCGACGACAGCCGCAACAATTTGCTGGTCGGCTATATCGCCGCCGGCGAGGGCTGGCATAACAATCATCACGCCGATCCGTCATCGGCGCGCCACGGCCATCAATGGTGGGAATTCGATCTGGCTTACGAGATCATCAAGATGCTTGAGCGTGTCGGTCTTGCCAGCAAGATATCGCTGCCGTCGCCGAACCTGTCGGCGACGTTTCCAGCACAGCCGAAGACGAAGGCGTCGTAACCGCGCGCATGGCTCATCGGCGCATATTAAAAAAGGCCGCCTCTGAGGCGGCCTTTTTATTGCTGTAACCAAGTCACGCTTAGCAAGTCACGTTTAAAGCGGCGTCTTTTGATTCTGGTCGTAGACCAGCCGCGCGACGGTTGTGAGCTTGTCCTTGTCGTCCGGACCCGTCACCACATAGCCGACATTCTTGTCGGCCCAATACAGCGCGCCGTTGCCGCCTTCCTTGGCAAAACGCATCTGCGTATTCTCCACGTTGTCGCGCGAGGCATAGATCGTGTAGCGCTCGCCATTCGCCGTTTCATACATGAAGAACGCGGCAGGTCCGGCGGGTCCCGGCAGCAGCCGTCCACCGACCAGTCTCAGGCCGGAGTCGTCGAGTTCAGGCGCGCGGACCTGATAGCCACAGCGGTTGGTCAGCCATTGCTGCAAATGCGCGCGCTGGTCGGCCGTGACTTCGACCGGATGGCGCACATCGACGACATAGAGCTTGTGCGCGTCGAGCGCATCGCCCGTGAAGGCAGCGAAGGTGGTGGTCGGCTGCGCGTTGGCGCCGCGAAGCTCATAGCCCGCGCCGCCGCCGATGACGAACGCTGCAAGGGTGGCGGCGATCGCCGCATAGGCCCAGCGCCGCGGCGGGCGGCTCAGCAAATCGATATTCAAATGCGCGGGCACCGGCTCGTCCGCGACGCAATCGTATTTCATGTGCAGGGTATCGCTCATCGTCCGCCACTGCGCGATCTGCACCGCGGCGTCGGGATGCGCCGCGAGCCAGTCCTTGACCGCCTCCAGGCGATCGGCGGGAAGCTCGCCGTCCACGTAAGCGTGAAGTTCGTCTTCGGTGACCGGGATATTGCAGTTTGTCATCGCCATATCTTCTCTGTCAGCACAACTTCATTTAACGCGGCGAAGCACGGGGCGTTCGCCTTCGAGAACGGATTTGACCTGCGCCCTGGCCCGCGCGAGGCGCGACATCACCGTGCCGATCGGCACGCCCTGGATTTCGGCGACGTCGCGGTAGCTCAGGCCCTCCAGGACCACCAGCAACAACACCGCGCGCTGGTCTTCTGGCAAGGTCCCGAGCGCGCGTGAAATGTCGCGGCCCTCCGCCTCGGTGCCGCTGGCATCCGGTGCGGTGTCGTGAAATTCGGTCAGCGCCGGCTGTCTTGCCAGAGATCGGCGGCGATTTTTGTTAAGATTTGTCAATATTGTGTAGAGCCAGGCCCGCAGATCGCCGCCCAGAAACAGCCGTTCCGCGCGCAGCGCCCGCACGAGTGTATCCTGCACCAGATCGTCGGCGATGTCGGTGTCCCGCGCCAGCGCCCGCGCATAGCGGCGCAGGGCAGGAATCATGGTTTCGACGTTGTGCCGGAAGTCGGTCATTTGGGGCGGTTTATACTGGATCCTGGCGCGCGCGAGGGCGGTGTCTGTTGATATAACACCATGAATTCCCGCCTATTCCGCTTTCGGCCTTAAGGATAGGGGCGCGCCGTCCTTGAACGGACAAACCGCCTGTGCCAAGACGGGCCGCTTTCGGT
>DASWQB010000343.1:0-6036 GCA_036398335.1 Afipia sp.
TTGGTGCCTTCAAGACGCACCACCAGAGGCACTTTCAGTCCGACGGTCTTCACCGCGGCGATGACGCCGCGCGCGATGACGTCGCACTTCATGATGCCGCCGAAGATATTGACCAGAATGCCCTTCACGTTCGGATCGGAGGTGATGATCTTGAACGCCGCGGTCACCTTCTCCTCCGACGCGCCGCCGCCGACGTCCAGGAAGTTGGCGGGCGATTCACCGTAGAGCTTGATGATGTCGAGGGTCGCCATCGCAAGGCCCGCGCCGTTCACCATGCAACCGATGGTGCCGTCGAGAGCGATGTAGGCGAGGTCGTATTTCGACGCTTCGATTTCCTTGGCGTCTTCCTCGGTCTCGTCGCGCAACTGCACCACGTCGGGATGACGGTAGAGCGAGTTGGAATCGAACGACACCTTGGCGTCGAGGCATTTCAGCTCGCCCTGTTTGGACAGGATCAGCGGGTTGATTTCCAGCATCGCCATGTCCTTGGCGACGAAGGCGTTGTAAAGCTGCGTCACCAGTTTCTCGGCCTGCTTGGCCTGGTCGCCTTTCAGGTTCAGCGCCTGTGCGACCGTGCGGCCGTGATGCGGCATCACCCCGGTGGCCGGATCGACCGAGAAGGTCACGATCTTCTCGGGCGTGTCATGCGCCACGGTCTCGATGTCCATGCCGCCTTCGGTGGAGACGACGAATGCGATTTCGGAGCTTTCGCGGTCGACCAGCGCCGACAGATAGAACTCCTTGTCGATGTCCGCACCCTCTTCGATGTAAAGGCGGTTGACCTGCTTGCCGGTCGGGCCGGTCTGGATCGTGACCAGCGTGTTGCCCAGCATCTGCTGGGCAAACGCCTTCACTTCATCGACCGATTTGGCCAAGCGAACGCCGCCTTTATCGCCGGCAGCGGCTTCCTTGAATTTGCCCTTGCCGCGGCCGCCGGCGTGGATCTGGCTTTTCACCACCCACACCGGACCGCCGAGCTGCTTGGCAGCCGCTTCCGCTTCGGCAGCCTTGAAGATCGGAACCCCCTTTGAGACGGGAACACCGAATTCCTTCAGGACTGCCTTTGCCTGATACTCATGGATATTCATAAGTTTAGACCCTTACTTGATGAGGCCGGCGCCGCGCGCCCACTTGTACTTGGCACCGAGCACTTCCACCGGAAGTTCGGTGGAGTAGGCGTAAGCCGGGATGCCGTTCTGGTATAGATATTCGGCGGCTTCCTCAACCTCGACGTCGCCTGCAAGAGACGCGACGATCGGCTTTTCGATGCCCTTTGCCTTCATCTCGTTTTTGACCTCGACCATGTTACGCGCAAATACCATCGGCGGTGTCACAATCGTGTGCCAATAGCCGAGGATCAGAGAATGAATGCGATCGTCGGACAGGCCGAGCTTGACGGTATTGACGTAAGTGATCGGTGGTTCGCCGCCGGTGATATCCACCGGGTTACCGGCAGCACCGAAAGGCGGAATGAACTTGCGGAACGCCGTGTCGAGATCAGGCGGCATGGTCATCAGCGACATGTCGTTATCCACCACCGCGTCCGACAGCAGCACGCCTGAGCCGCCCGCGCCCGTGATGATGAGAACGTTTTCACCCTTCGGGGTTGGCATAACAGGTATGCCGCGCGCGAATTCGAGAAGCTGGCGTAGCGAGCGGGCGCGGATCACGCCCGACTGCTTGAACACGTCCTCATAGATCTTGTCGTTGCCGGCAAGCGCGCCGGTGTGGGACGACGCGGCCTTCGCGCCGGCCGAGGTGCGGCCAGCCTTGAGCACGACGACAGGCTTTTTCTTGGAGACGCGCTTGGCGGCTTCCGCGAAGGCACGGCCATCCTTCAAATCCTCGCAGTGTTGCGCGATGATCTTGGTGTTCGGGTCCTGCTCGAAGAAGGCGAGCAGATCGTCCTCGTCGATGTCCGACTTGTTGCCGAGACCGACGATGGCCGACACGCCCATTTTCGCCGAGCGCGAGAAGCCGATGATCGCCATGCCGATGCCGCCGGACTGCGACGACAGCGCCGCCGAGCCCTTGACGTCATAGGCGGTGCAGAACGTGGCGCAGAGGTCCGCAGGGGTATAGTAGAAGCCGTAAATGTTCGGCCCCATCAGGCGGATGCTGTACTTCTTGCCGATCTCGACGATCTCTTCCTGCAACGCAGGTTCATTGGCCTCGGCAAATCCCGACGGGATCAGGACCGCGCCCTGAATTTTCTTCTCGCCGCACTCCTTTAGCGCACCGGCGACCAGCTTGGCGGGAATTGCGAACACGGCGGTGTCGATCTCGCCCGGCACATCCAGCACGCTCTTGTAAGCCTTGAAGCCGAGGATTTCGTCGGCCTTGGGGTGGATCGGGTAGATCTTGCCCTTGTAGCCGCCGTTGATGAGGTTTTTCATCACCGAGTTGCCGATCTTGCCGTCTTCGCTGGACGCGCCGATCACTGCAAGCGCCTTGGGCTGCATGATGCGGTTCATCTGCCTGACGATTTCCTCGTTCGAACGCGGCGCGGGCCTCGGCTTGTAGTCGAAGTCGACGACGATGCGCACGTCGGCGGCGATTGCGTCCTTCTTGGTGGCGAACACCGGGTTGAGATCGAGCTCGATGATCTCAGGGAAATCGCTGACGAGCTGCGAGACGTTGACGATGATGGCCGCCAGCGCGTCGCGGTTGACGGGATCGCCGCCGCGCACGCCGTGCAGCATCTCCTTGGCCTGAATGCCGTCGAGCATCGACAGCGCGTCGTCCTTGGTCGCGGGGGCGAGGCGGAATGTGATGTCCTTCAGCACTTCGACGAGAACGCCGCCGAGGCCGAACGCCACCAGCTTGCCGAACGAGCCGTCGGTGATCGAGCCGACGATGACCTCTGTGCCGCCGAGCAGCATCTGCTGAACCTGGATGCCTTCGATCTTGGCGTCGGCCTTGTATTTCTTGGCGTTGGCCAGAATGGTGTCGTAGGCGGCCTTAGCCGCGGCCTCGTCCTTGACGCCGACGATGACGCCGCCGGCTTCGGTCTTGTGCAGGATGTCGGGTGAGACGATCTTCATCACCACCGGATAGCCCATGCCGGAAGCGAGCTTGGCGGCGTCGGCGGCGGACTTGGCGACGCCTTCGCCCGGAACCGGGATGCCGTACGCATCGCAAACCAGCTTGCCTTCGGGGGCGGTGAGACTGGTGCGGCCGTCGGCTTTGACAGCGTCGAGAATCTTGCGGACGGAAGTTTTATCGGTGGCCATAAGTCAAACTCCAATGTTTCAGCGTTAAGCCGTAAAACCGGACATGTTCCGGAATGGTTTGCTTTCAAACGCGGCAATCGGGCCGGTTGAGATCGTGTTCGAAATCCCGATCGGCTCCGGCAGCATCCGTCACGCTGCAGGGATCAGGTGGTTGGTGAACTGCTGATTAAGCAGGGGCGTTTTCTGGTGGTGGGTCTTCTTCGTCAACGAGGTGTCTTGCTTAAAGGCAGCGGGCGCGCCGGTGATGCCGGCGCGCCCGCTGTTATTGTCGTCAGGTTGCGTATTGTGCAGCTGGCAGCGTGGCATGACCTTTGGCGACAACCGATTTACGCCAAGGCTTGAGCACCAAAATCGCCAGCAGGGATGCTAGAATATTGCCGCCGGCGGCGACGAGGAATACCGCGTCCCAGTTGCCGGTGTGCTGTTGAAGATAATTTCCGAACGGAACGAGCAACGCTGCGGTCCCCTTCGCGGTGTAGAGCAGGCCCGCGTTGGTGGTCGCGAATTTCGAACCGAACGTGTCCGTGCAGGTCGATGGGAAGAGAGAGTAGATTTCGCCCCATGCGAAGAACACAAAGCCCGAGAGGATGACGAACCAGATCGGGTTCTGACCCCACAAATAAAGCAGATAGATGCCGACGCCTTCGAAACCGAAGGCGATGAACATCGTGTTCTCACGGCCGATCCTGTCGGAGATCCAGCCAAAGAAGGGCCGGGTCAAACCGTTCAGGATGCGATCGATGGTCGCCGCGAACGTCACGGTCGTCATCGTCAGACCGATCAGCGTCACCGGAATGGCGTCGATCTTCCAGTCGGCTGCGATCGGCTTGAGGTTGGCGGTGACGAGAAGGCCGCCGGCGCCGACGATCACGAACATGAGGTACATCAGCCAGAAGATCGGCTCTTTCACGACCTGACCCGGGCGATAGTCGCGGCGGGTCTGCTGGATGTTGTCGTTTTGAACCGGAGGAGGGACCTGACCCTTCTTCGGAGCGGCAAGGAACAGCGCCAGGATCATGCAGATGATGCCTTGTCCGAGACCAAAATTAAAGAACGCGGCCTGGATGCCGGACGTCCCGATCATGGCCTGAATCGGAGCGACGGTCAGTGCCGAACCCGCGCCGAAGCCCGCCGCGGTGATGCCGGAAGCGAGGCCGCGCTTGTCGGGAAACCATTTCAGGGCATTACCTACGGCGGTGCCGTACACCGCGCCCGCGCCGATGCCGGCGACAACCTGGCCTAGGTAAAACCCGTTCAGCGAGGTGGCGTAAGCGTTGATGACCCAGCCGATGGCGCATAGCGCGCCGCCGAATATGACGACCAGACGCGGACCGTATTTATCCACGAACCAGCCTTCGACCGGCACAAGCCAGGTTTCGAACAACACGAAGAGAGTGAAGGCCCATTGAATCGCAGCGCGATCGAAGCCGAATTTTTTTTGAATGTCGGGGACGAAGAATGTCCATCCGTATTGAAGGTTCGCAATCATCACCATACAGCCGACACCGATGGCCAATTGCATCCATCGATAGCTGTCGCTGACGCGTGTAGCGTCATTACCCGCCGATACCGTCATATCGTTCCTCCCAATCGCACTCTCTTATGGAGCGCGTAAGAAAGGATTTTGGTATATGATATGCCAATAGGCAAGAGAGAAAACTCCGAACGCGCCGAACAGTCTGGCCGACCGATGCGTGACGGATCTCTTATCAGAGCGAGGCGAATGGCTTGCGTGACGACGATCAGGCAGCAAAAGTTTTGCGTTGTCTGTGCAAAATGTTTTGGGCGTGCGCGATGATCATGCGCTGCACCAAAATATGCGACGTCATGATGAGACGATTTAACCCAAGAGGCGCAAGGCGCATTTCTTTTGCATGCGTTTTCTGATCACGCGGAATGTGTTTTTTCGTTGCGGTGCAGCGATAACTTGTCATTTGCGAATTATTGACAGTTGGTATTTGGTATGCCAATCACGTTGGCCTGCTTTCGTGTTGAAAGCAGCGCGGAGGGTGGGGTCGCGTCGGTTTGTCGCAATGACTGTCTTGGAGTGTTCGAGGCGGTCAATGAAATTCAAGCGTATCCGTTCGGCAGGCGCCGAAAGCTGACAACGACGGATGCGATTCGAGACCGGAACTATTGAGGCGGACATGCTTGAATTGATCCAACGTCCGCAGCTTCGTTTCACGACGCCAAAGAATAATGTGGAGGCCCGCTTGTCGACTGCATTCGCAAACGGGCCGCGTTAAACAGAAAGCCGCGGTAAGCGGCAACATCCTGGGAGAGAGCATCATGTCAGTAGCAGCAGTAGCCGAAGTCAGCGCCGAGCAAGAACTTACCGACGGCTTTCACCTCATTATCGACGCGCTCAAGCTGAATGGCGTCAAGACGATTTATGGCGTGCCCGGCATCCCGGTAACCGACTTCGGCCGCATGGCGCAGGCCGAGGGCATTCGCGTCATCTCGTTTCGTCACGAGCAGAACGCCGGTTACGCCGCATCGATCGCGGGCTACCTCACCAAGCAGCCAGGTATCTGCCTCACGGTTTCCGCACCCGGATTTCTCAACGGTCTGACCGCATTGGCGCACGCCACCACGAACTGCTTCCCGATGATCCTGATCTCCGGCTCGTCCGAGCGCGAGATTGTCGACTTGCAGCAGGGCGACTACGAAGAGATGGACCAGCTCGCCGTCGCCAAGACGATGTGCAAGGCCGCTTACCGCGTGCTGCACGCCGCCGATATCGGCATCGGTGTCGCACGCGCGATCCGCGCTGCCGTGTCCGGGCGCTCCGGTGGTGTGTATC
>DASWQB010000344.1:0-2496 GCA_036398335.1 Afipia sp.
TCCGTGTTCCTCGTGAAGGAAACAAAGACGGACGACGGTAAAACGACCTTGAATGCGATCAGAACACCGATCCGCACTGGCCAGCGTCTGAACGGTCAGGTCGTGATCCTGAGCGGGCTCAATCCCGGGGACCGTGTCGTAGCTGCCGGTCAATTGAAATTGCAGTCCGGCGTTACGATTGCGATTTCGGCCGATCCGTCGCCGCCGATTCCGGCGCAGCCTCCACGCTATTGATCGCCGGGAATAACGCGCATGGCTTTTACGGACATCTTCATCAAGCGGCCGATTCTATCGGTCGTCGTCAGTCTGCTGATCTTGTTGATTGGCCTTGCGGCTGCCTTCAACTTGCCGATTCGCCAGTATCCAAAACTGTCGAATACCGTGGTTACGATTACCACATCATATCCCGGCGCATCGCCCGACCTGATGCAAGGCTTCATAACCACGCCGATCGAACAGGCGGTGGCCTCGGCCGAAGGCGTGGATTACATCACCTCGTCGTCGGTGCAGGGAACGAGCACGATTCAGGTTTTCGTCAAGCTGAACTTCGATCCCAACCAGGCGCTCACGGAAGTTCTGGCGAAGGTCAACTCGGTCAAATATTTGATCCCGAAGGAGTCCAACGACCCGGTCATTACCAAATCGACCGGCCAGACAACGGCGGTGATGTATCTCGGGTTTTCGAGCGATGAGCTCAGCGGCTCGGCGATTTCCGATTATCTCACACGCGTGATCCAGCCGATTCTGTCGACTGTCGATGGCGTCGCATCCGCCGATATTCTTGGCGGCCAGACGTTCGCGATGCGTTTGTGGCTGGACCCGGTCCGCATGGCCGGCCGTGGCGTGTCGGCTGCCGACATTAACTTGGCTATTGCTTCGAATAACTTTCAGGCGGCCGCGGGCCAGACCAAGGGCTTCCTTATCGTTTCGAACGTTTCCACCAATACCGACCTCAACGACGTTCAGCAATTCAAGCGGATGACCGTGAAGGCCAAGGACGGCGGTCTGGTGCGTATCGAGGACGTCGCCACAGTCGAGCTTGCTGCGCAGAGCGCGGACGCAAGCGTGGCGCTGAACGGCCAGCACGCCATCTTCATCGGTGTGCAGTCGACGCCGCAGGGCAACCCGCTGAACATCGTCCGCGGCGTGCGTGCCTTGTTTCCGGATATAGAACGCAACCTGCCGCCGTCACTCAAAATGACGGTTGCCTATGACTCCACGAAGTTCATTCAATCCTCGATCGACGAAGTCCAAAAGACCCTGATCGAAGCCGTGGTCATCGTGGTTATTGTGATCTTCCTGTTCCTTGCCTCGTTCCGCTCCGTCATTATCCCGGTTGTGACGATTCCTTTGTCTCTCATCGGCGTTTGTGCGCTGATGCTGGTCATGGGCTTCAGCATCAATCTTCTGACGCTGCTGGCGATGGTTCTGGCGATCGGCCTCGTTGTCGACGACGCCATCGTTGTGGTGGAAAATATCCACCGCCATCTCGAGGAAGGAAAATCTCCCGTCCGGGCTTCGCTGGAGGGCGCGCGCGAGATAGTCGGCCCCGTCATTTCGATGACGATCACGCTTGCGGCAGTTTATGCGCCGATCGGCTTTCTCGGCGGTCTGACCGGGGCGCTTTTCCGCGAGTTCGCTTTCACGCTGGCCGGCTCCGTGATCGTGTCCGGTGTAATCGCGCTGACTCTGTCGCCGATGATGTGTTCGGCGCTGCTCAAGAACACCGAACCGGGACGGTTCGCGATCAAGGTCGACAATGTCTTCCGCTCCGTGACGCGATGGTATGGACGCCAGCTTGACCGTTCGCTCGACTATCGTCCGGTGACGGCATTGTTTGCGGTCGTCATTCTGGGGCTGGTGGGCTTCCTTTATACGCACACCAAGCAGGAGCTGGCGCCGGAAGAGGACCAGGGCATTCTGTTCGCCCTCACCAAAGCTCCGAAATATGCAAACATCGATTATGTCGATCACTATGGCGAGAAGCTGGATACGGTTTTCGGAAGCTTCCCCGAAACCGATCTGCGTTTTGTGCTGAACGGCACGCCCGTGGCCAACCAGGGCATCGCGGGTATGATCCTCAAGCCGTGGGATGAACGAAAGCGCTCCTCCACGGATATGAAGCAGGAAGTTCAAGGCAAGCTGAGCCAGATCGAAGGTGTCAGTGCGTTCGCTTTTAATCTGCCGCCGCTTCCCGGCGGTCCGGGCGGTCTGCCGATTCAGATGGTCATCAATTCCACCAACGATTTTCGTCAGGTCTATGACGAAATGGAAAAGGTGAAGGCGGCGGCGCGCAAGAGCGGTCTGTTCGTCGTCAGCGACAGCGACCTCGACTACAACCAGCCGGTGGAGCGCGTGAACATCGACCGGACCAAGGCCAGCGATCTCGGCATTACGATGCAGGCGATCGGCGGCACGCTCGCCACCGCGCTCGGCGGCAACTACGTCAACCGGTTCAATCTGCAGGGGCGATCCTATCAGGTCATCCCGCAGGTG
>DASWQB010000345.1:0-17338 GCA_036398335.1 Afipia sp.
CGCTGTCGGCTGGCTGAACGGCTCCGGCGCTCTCGACTTCGCGGGCGGTACCGTCGTGCACATCAACGCTGGTATCGCCGGTCTCGTCGGCGCGGTCATCGTCGGCAAGCGCGTCGGCTACGGCAAGGAAATCATGGCTCCGCACTCGCTGACCATGACCATGATCGGCGCCTCGCTCTTGTGGGTCGGCTGGTTCGGCTTCAACGCCGGCTCGAACCTCGAAGCCAGCGGCGGCACTGCTCTGGCCTTCGTCAACACGATGTTGGCAACGGCTGCGGCGGCGTTCTCCTGGCTGATCGTCGAATGGATCGTCAAGGGCAAGCCCTCGCTGCTCGGCATCTGCTCGGGTGCGGTTGCCGGCCTCGTGGCCATCACACCGGCCTGCGGCTTCTCGGGTCCGATGGGCTCGATCATCCTCGGCCTGCTCGTCTCGCCGCTCTGCCTGTTCTTCGTCTCAACGGTGAAGAATGCGCTTGGCTACGACGACGCGCTGGACGTGTTCGGCGTGCATTGCATCGGCGGCATCTTCGGCGCCCTTGCAACCGGCCTTCTCGTCAACCCTGATTTCGGCGGCGTCGGCATCACCGACTACACCAACATCACGGGCAACAATGCCGGCACTTACGACATGGCCGCCCAGATGATCACCCAGGGCAAGGCCGTGCTTGCCACCCTGGTTTGGTCGGGTGTTGTTTCGGCGATCATCTTCAAGCTCATCGACATCATCATCGGCCTGCGTCCGACGGTTGATGAAGAGCGCGAAGGTCTCGATATTTCCGAGCACGGCGAGCGCGCCTACAACTACTAAGCGACATGACCGCGGCCCTTCGGGGCCGCGGTTTCGAACACGGTTGGGGCACACACCCGGCAATGCCTCATCCGTCGAAGGGCTCCAGCGCAAGCTGGGGCCCTTTACTTTTGCCCGCCTCGTTGAGGCCGGTTTCGGAGGCCATTTTTCCGCTCGTTATGATGGTCTTGATTTACGGTCTTGGACGGCCGTGGCCGCGATGGTTAATCGGGTCTTAACCTCGCCCCTTCTATGGTGAGATAATCCATTTCGCGCGGGTTTGCCGCCGCGATCGACCCGGATACAGGACACCAGCGCCTCCGATGGCCAAGACCGCTTCTTCCAGCCCGGCTTTGAGCGCCGCATCCAGGTCCAGCATGATGGCTGGCGAACGCTCGCCCTTTGCCCGCGTGAGCGAATTGCTGGCGCCGTATCAGCCCGGTAAGCCATTGATAAACCTGTCGCTTGGGGAGCCGCAGCATCCCCTTCCGCCGTTCGTCGGGGAGGTCCTGTCAAAACATCTCGCCGGTTTCGGCCGCTATCCGATGTCGAAGGGCATCGCGCCATATCGCGAGGCTGCGGCACGCTGGCTGTCGCGGCGTTATGCCCTGCCCCGCGCGCTTGATCCGGAGACCGAAATTCTCGCGTTGAACGGCAGCCGCGAGGGTCTGTTTTATGCCGCGATTGCCGCGGCCAGCTACGTGACGCCCCGCAAAGGCACGCCGGCGATCCTGCTGCCCAATCCGTTTTATCCGGCCTACGCCGCAGCCGCCCGCGCGGCCGGATGCGAGCCGGTATTTTTACCTGCGACACGCGAGAGCGGATTTCTGCCCGATCTGGATTCCCTGAGCGACGCATTGCTGTCGCGCACCGTTGCGTTCTATCTCGCCTCGCCCGCCAACCCGCAGGGCGCGGTGGCAACGCCCGCTTATTTCAGGCGCGTTGCCGACCTTGCCCGGCAATTCGGCTTCATCGTTTTCAGCGACGAATGCTATTCGGAGATTTACACCCGCGCCGCGCCCGGCAGCATGCTTGAAGAGGCCGGCGAGGATTTCGCCAACGTGGTTGCGTTCCAGTCGCTGTCGAAGCGATCGAACCTGCCCGGCATGCGCGTCGGCTTCGTCGCCGGCGACAAAAATTTTGTCGGTCATTTTCACGAGCTTCGAAACATCGCCGCGCCGCAAGTGCCGGTGCCCCTGCAATATGTCGCCATCGCCGCCTGTGACGACGAGGCGCATGTCGAGGAAAACCGCCGCCTCTACCGGCTCAAATTCGATGCCGCCGACACCATCCTCCGCGAGCGCTTTGGATACACCCGCCCCGCCGGCGGGTTTTGCCTCTGGTTAGACGTGTCCGCTCATGGCGGCGACGAAGCCGCGACGGTGAGGCTTTTCAAGGATGCCGGTGTGCGGGTGCTGCCGGGAAGTTATCTGGCGCGCACGCAGGCGGACGGCAGCAATCCCGGCGCGGGCTATATCCGCGTCGCCTTGGTGCAGGACATCGATTCAACGACACAGGCTTTGCAGCGCATGGTGCAAACCCTGAATGAACCTTCCAAAGAATCCTGGAGCTGATGGGACATGGCATCGCTCGAACGCGTCGTTCCACTTGGCCGGCAGATGTCCGACCCCATCCGCGCGATGCTGATGCGGCGGCTGCGCGAACTCGCCGGTCTCGGCGTCCTTGCGCTGTCCTGCGCCGCTGCCGCCGCGCTGATGACATGGTCGGTGCAGGATCCGAGCCTGAGCCACGCCACCTCCGTCAAAATCCGCAACCTCATGGGCTGGCCCGGCGCGATCGGCGCCGATCTCCTGATGCAGATTTTCGGCCTCGGCGCGATCATGATCGTGATGCCGGTCGCGGTCTGGGGCTGGCGCCTGCTGACCCACAGGCATTTCGACCGCGAGGCGATCCGGATCGGCTGCTGGATTCTCTGCGCGGTCATCGCGGCCGGATTCGCAAGCTGCTGGCCGCGCAGCGCCGCATGGCCGCTGCCGACAGGTCTCGGCGGCGTGGTGGGCGACGCCATCGTGCGCGTGCCCGCCGTGGTGTTCGGTCCGCCGGGCATCGTGTATCGCATCTGTCTCGGGCTTTTGCTGTTCATCGCGATGGTCGTGACGTTCGCGATCGCGGGCGGCACGGGATCGCGCGAGAAAGCAGTTGAGAGCGAATCGGCGCCTGCCGACGACGAAGAGGACCTTTCCCTCGACGATGAAGACGAGCATGGCGCGGTCTGGGGCTGGCTGACGCACACCGCGATCAGCACCAAAGCGCGTCTTGGCCGCGCCCTGAAGGCGCTGTTCGCGCTCGCGGTCGGCCGCGGCGAATCGGCGCATCAACGCTCGTTCGAGCGCTTCGAGCCCAATCTCGGCAATCGCAAAAGCCCTTCGCTGGTGCCGCAGGACGAGGACTCCTGCGACGAAGAGCCCGAGGAAGAGGCGGAAGAAGAGGACGAGGAGCCGCAGGCCCGCGCGCCGCGCAAACGCGCCCCCGCAGCAGCCAAGCCCTCCCGCAAATCCACCTTCACGTTGCCGCCGATCTCCGTGCTCGCCACGCCGAAGGCATCGGATAAATTCACGCTCAGCAAGGACGAGCTCGAGGAGAATTCACGCGCGCTGGAAGGCGTGTTGCAGGATTTCGGCGTGCGCGGCGAAATTGTCAAAGCCAGCCCCGGCCCCGTTGTCACCCTGTATGAACTCGAACCCGCGCCCGGCATCAAATCGTCGCGCGTCATCGGCCTTGCCGACGACATCGCCCGCTCGATGAGCGCGATCTCCGCGCGCGTCGCCGTGGTCGCCGGACGCAACGCCATCGGCATCGAACTGCCGAACGCCAAGCGCGAAACGGTTTATCTGCGCGAACTTCTGACATCCAAGGAAGCAACAGGAAACACCGCGAAACTGCCGCTGTGCCTCGGCAAGACCATCGGCGGCGATCCTGTCATTGCCGATCTGGCCCGCATGCCGCATCTGCTGATCGCCGGCACCACCGGCTCAGGCAAATCGGTTGGCATCAACACCATGATCCTGTCGCTGGTCTACCGGCTGCGGCCCGACCAGTGCCGCCTCATCATGGTCGATCCGAAGATGCTCGAACTCTCCGTCTATGACGGCATTCCGCATCTTTTGACGCCGGTCGTCACCGATCCGAAGAAGGCCGTTGTCGCGCTGAAATGGGCTGTGCGCGAGATGGAGCAGCGCTACAAGAACATGGCGAAGCTCGGGGTGCGCAACATTGACGGCTACAATACACGCGTCGCCGAGGCCAAGGCCAAAGGCGAGGAAATAACCCGCACCGTCCAGACCGGCTTCGACAAGGAAACCGGCAAGGCAGTCTACGAGGAAGAACAACTCAACCTCGAACCGCTGCCCTACATCGTCATCATCGTGGACGAAATGGCCGACCTGATGATGGTGGCCGGCAAGGACATCGAAGGCGCGGTGCAGCGCCTCGCGCAGATGGCGCGCGCAGCTGGTTTGCACGTGATCCTCGCCACGCAGCGCCCGTCGGTCGATGTCATCACCGGCACGATCAAGGCGAACTTCCCGACCCGCATCTCCTTCCAGGTCACCTCGAAGATCGACAGCCGCGTGCTCCTGGGCGAAATGGGCGCCGAGCAGCTGCTCGGCCAGGGCGACATGCTCTACATGGCGGGGGGTGGCCGCATCAGCCGCGTCCATGGTCCGTTCGTGTCCGATGAGGAAGTCGAAAAAATCGTTCGTCACCTCAAGACACAAGGCGTGCCGGAATATCTCGAGGCGGTCACGGCGGAAGAGGAAACCGACGAGGATGGCAACCCCGTGTTCGATTCCACCGGCATGGGCGCGGGCGGTGAAGGCGATCTGTTCTCGCAGGCGGTCGCCATCGTCAAACGCGACCGCAAGGCGTCCACCAGCTACATCCAGCGCCGGTTGCAGATCGGCTACAACCGCGCCGCGACGCTGATGGAGCGCATGGAAGAAGAAGGCATCGTCGGCCAGCCCAACCATGCCGGAAAGCGCGAAATCCTCGTCCCGGAGGAAGAGGGCTTTTGAGGACATTTGCCTTTCAACATGGCCATCAGGGGCTTTTACAGCCGTGAAACCGCCATAGCTTATGGATAATCAACCTTCGAACGAACCTTCGACCTCTTCACTCTCTGCCGAGCAGGACGGACCGTTGACACATCATCTCTCCCCACGCCTTCGCGGTTCGCGTTCATTCATCTCCCACTCCCGAAAACTCATCGCCGGCGCCGGCCTGGCCGCGCTCGCCATGGCGATGGCCATGCCGGTCGAGGCGCAGGGCGCTCCAACTCCGAAGGTTGCGCCCAAGGCGCGCGATGCCGATTCCGCGCCGCCACCGGCGCCATCAGCCCGCAAGCCAGCCGTTCCGGAAGCAGCCCCCAATCCGATTTTGCCCGACCTGCGAAATCTGTTCGGCATGGGCTCGAGCACCGCCCCCGCCAGGACGTTCGACGACGACCAGCGAAAGCTTGCCGCCAAGGTCAGCGCCTATCTGTCGTCCGTCCAGAATATGTCGGGAAATTTCGTTCAGGTCGGACCTGACGGCAGCCGCACCACCGGCGATCTCTATCTGCAAAAGCCCGGCAAGGTTCGTTTCGAATATGATTCGCCAAGCCCGATCGCCATTGTCGCCGACGGCACCAGCGTGATCGTGCGCGACCGCAAGCTGGCGACGCAGGATGTCTATCCGCTGTCGCAGACGCCGCTGCGTTATCTTCTGGCCGACCGCATCGACCTGCTGCGCGATACCAACGTGGTCAACGTCTCGGCCGACGATGTCTATGTCAGCATCCTGATCGAGGAAAAGCAGCCTCTGGTCGGCACCAGCCGGCTGATGCTGATGATCGGCGCCAAGGACAACAAGCTCAAGCAGTGGACCGTCACAGACCCGCAAGGCTACGACACCACCGTTGCGGTCTATAATCTCGACACCGCCAAGAAGCTCGATCCGAATCTGTTCAGGATCGACTACACCAACTATCAGACCGGCAATAATTAGAGCAAAACGGTTTCAAGGAGAGCCAAGCGGCGTCTTGATCCGTCATCCTGAGGCGCGAGCCGTCTTCGGCGAGCCTCGAAGGATGACCGGACATCATACGCCGTCGCCCTTCGAGGCCTCACTTCGCTCGGCACCTCAGGGTGACGGCGCGTCATAGCTCAATTTAAAATCATCCTGTACAATCAAATGGCTTTCTGATCCGGACTTCCGCACTCAATGCGCTTCACCCTCACCACATGGAATATCAATTCGGTGCGCCTTCGCATCGACCTCGTCGCCAAATTCCTGAAAAGCGCGCGGCCGGATGTGCTGTGCCTGCAGGAAACCAAATGCACCGACGATGCTTTTCCGCTGAAGCGATTCAAACGGCTCGGCTACGAGCACATCGCGCTCAACGGCCAGAAGGGCTATCACGGCGTCGCCATCGTCTCGAAACTGCCGTTCGATTCAAGCGACGTGCGCACCTTTTGCGGCAAGGTCGATTCGCGCCACATCTCGGTGGCGTTCGGCGAAAAAGCGGGACTGAGCTCGCCCCTTGTGCTGCATAATTTCTACGTGCCCGCCGGCGGCGATATTCCCGATCCCGCGCTCAATCCGAAATTCGAACACAAGCTGTCGTTCCTCGACGAGATGAAAGCCTGCAAGCCGCTGCACCCGAAGGGCGGCGACCGGCATATTCTGGTCGGCGACCTGAACGTCGCGCCCTATGAGAACGACGTGTGGTCGCACAAGCAGCTTCTGAACGTGGTGTCGCACACGCCAATCGAGTGCGAGAAATTGCTGGCGGTGAAGGATGCGGGCGACTGGATCGACATTGCCCGCCAGCGCATTCCACAGACCGAGAAAGTCTATACGTGGTGGAGCTACCGCGCCGCCGACTGGACAGTGGGCAATCGCGGGCGGCGGCTCGATCACATCTGGGCTTCGCGTGCGCTAGAAGGCGCGATCAGCGGTTTTCGGATCACACGGGACGCGCGAAGCTGGGAGCGTCCGTCCGACCATGTGCCCGTGACGGCGGCGTTGGAATTGTAAAAGCGGTTGAGCTTTACTCGGAATCGTCATGCGCGGGCTTGACCCGCGCATCCATCGAAAAGATGAGTCTCAAGAGGATGGATTGCCGGGTCAAGCCCGGCAATGACAGGTCCGGTTTCCATCATAAGCCGAACGACTTAGAGACCCTCAGATCAACTTCGTGGTGAGCTTGGCGATCGAGGACGCGGCCTCGTTCGTGCGCGCGGCAAGGTCGTCGCGCACCCGCCGCGCCGCGTCGGGATGGCTTTCCAGCACACGCTGATACAGCGTACGCGACACCCGTACCGCGCTGGAGCTTTCCAGCGCGGTGGCCGTGGCGGGACGCGGCATTTCGACCATCAGCGCCAGCTCGCCGATCAGGGTGCCGGGGCCGGCGATGATCTCGTGCTTGAGGCCGTCTCCCGAAACCTTGAAAGAGCCGCGCCGAACCACAAAGCCGCCATCGGCCATCTCGCCGATCCGGAACAGCTTGTCGCCCACATTGTAATTGCGCTGTTCGGCGCCGATCGCCAGCACCTGAAGCGCGGCCATGCCGAGCAGGTTCAATGCGGGGACGCGCGCAAGCAGGGCAACGTCGTCTTCAATCGACATGCGCCGGGCCGCTGATCCGCGGCGCGATGAATAAATCGCCCGTTCGCGTCAATAAAATCCTTGTCATGGGATCAGTTTATAGCCGCCCGATTCTGTGACAAGGATTTCCGGGCTCGCGGCATCCTTTTCGATCTTCTGGCGCAGCCTGTAAATATGCGTCTCCAGCGTGTGCGTGGTGACGCCGGAATTATAACCCCACACTTCCTGCAGCAATGTCTCGCGCGTCACCGGCAATTGCCCGGCGCGATAAAGAAACCGGAGAATCGCGGTTTCCTTTTCGGTCAACCGCACTTTCTTGGCGTTGGCGCCGGTGAGCATTTTCGATCCGGGACGGAAACTGTAAGGCCCGACCGAGAACACCGCGTCCTCACTGGCTTCGTGCTGGCGCAGTTGGGCCCGGATGCGCGCCAGAAGCACCGCGAAACGGAACGGCTTGGCGACATAATCATTCGCGCCCGATTCGAGCCCCAGGATCGTGTCGGATTCGGTGTCGTGGCCGGTCAGCATGATGATCGGCGCCTTGAAGCCGCCTTTTCGCAGGCTGCGAACGACCTCGCGGCCGTCAGTGTCGGGCAGTCCCACATCCATCAGCACCAGATCGGGCGTATCGGATTTGGCCGCCTGTGCGCCTTTCGCGCCGGTATCGGCGGAAGACGGCGCGAACTCCTCATGCAGCGACAACTGCTCCATCAGAGCTTCGCGCAGATCGGTATCGTCATCCACGATCAGGATCTTACGGGCGTTGGGCATCGGCTTCAGTCCTTGAATTGGGCTTTGAAAATCGAATGTTCAGAAAGACTTGTCGCCTAGTGCCGGCTTTCCGAAGTTCGTGATATATCGCGGCAATCTCTCATACGAACTTCGGAAAGCCATCGGCACTAGCAACTTTATGTTTCTCGTACCGCTTCTCCATTTGACGGGCGTGAAAGCATTTGCAGCAGGCGGTGCAGGCCCGTCAAATAGGCGGTACGAGTGTTGCGGCAAGACAATGGCGAAATAGCGCATCTGCGTCCATTAAAACAAACGGACATCGTTCCCCGATGGGAAGGCCTGTTTATCCAACAACTTACCAGACAATTCGGCGTGATCAGCCACTCTCCGCGGTGCTGATTCGCGCCGCCGCCGGCCGCCCACAGCAGGGCTGGATGTCCGTGGGCGGGCAGACCGTGCCGGTGACGCTCGGCAAAGGCGGCGTCCGGGCCGACAAGCGGGAAGGCGACGGGGGCACCCCGCGCGGGATTTTTCACCCCCTGCGGCTATGGTGGCGCCCCGACCGCCATCCCCGGCCGCGTACGCTTTTGCCGGTTCGACGCATCACCCCGAACGACGCGTGGTCGGAAAACCCGGCGGATCGCCGCTACAACCAGCCGATCCGCGCGGCAAACAACGCGCCGGGCGACCGCCTGATGCGCGAGGATCACCTCTACGATTTCATTATCGAGATCGACCACAACACCAGACCGCGAATCGCCGGGCGCGGCAGCGCCGTGTTCCTGCATCTGGCGCGCGAGAATTTTTCACCGACCGCCGGATGCGTCGGCATGACCAAGGCGGACATGCTGCGCCTCCTGGCGCGGATCGGCCCGAAGACGCGAATCGTGATCGAGTGAGCTCCTCATGGTGAGGGGCACATGCGCCGTCTCGAACCATGGCGCGTCAAAGACGCGCGCCATAGCAGGCGCAGCCTGCGTAAACTTCGCTGCGGGCGCGCTCCTATGGATGACGGTCCGGTCAGCGCGCCCCGAAAATCGCCGACCCCACCCGCACATGAGTCGCGCCGAACTGGATCGCGACGGAAAAATCCGCGCTCATTCCCATCGACAATAATTTCAGGCCGCTCCGCGCGGCGATCTTCGCGGTCAGCGCGAAATGCGGCGCGGGCGCTTCATCCACCGGCGGAATGCACATCAGGCCCGAAATATTCAGGCCGTAATGATCGCGGCAGCGCGCCAGAAAATCATCGGCGTCCTGCGGCGCGATCCCGGCCTTCTGCGGCTCCTCGCCGGTGTTGAGCTGCACGAACAACAAAGGCCGGCGCTGCTGGCTTTTCATTTCCTTGGCTAACGCTTCGCAAATGCTCGGCCGGTCCACCGAATGGATCGCATCGAACAAAGCCACCGCCTCCCTGGCCTTATTGGACTGAAGCGGACCGATCAGGTGCAATTTGATGTCCGGCTCGGCCGCCACCAGCGCCGGCCATTTCGCCTTGGCTTCCTGCACGCGGTTTTCTCCGAAATGCCGTTGTCCCGCAGCGATAATCGGCGCGATGGCCGGCGCGTCGAAGGTCTTGGATACCGCGATCAGTTCGACCGAGGCTGTCTCGCGCCCGGCATCCCGGCACGCCTGCGCGATCTCATGCTGCACCGCGCTCAGCCCTTGAGGTAAATGGGAGGTTTCCAGAATTTTTTTCTCCGTTTGTCCATGTTCCAATGCTGTATTTCCCACGATAGATCGAATTTTACCAAATCTCGAAAACTGTTCTTGAGTCCTGTTGCCTAAGTTCCAGGCGGGGCAAGGGACATCAATGTCGATTATTACCTTTGGCGGTCATACGGCGAAATTAAAGGGGCGCGTCGGTATTCGCGGCCGATTGGTTCTGCTCGCCCTGATTCTGGTGGCGCCCCTGATGCTCGACCGCATCCGCGCGCTCGAGAACAATCGTGCGAAGCAGATCGAGCTTGCGGGACGCGAATTGTCCGAACTCGCCAGGCACACCGCGGACGCCCAGCGGGATATTATCCTGTCGGTTCAAGCCGTTCTCAAATCGTCCGCCTACTTGTACGGGGCCTCGGCCAATGACGAGCAGGCCTGCACCATTCTGCGCGCCAGCATGCGGATGGATCTGCCCTGGATACGCAGCCTTTCGATTCTCGATGAACACGGCAAAGTCGGTTGCTCGACGAACTCCGATTTCGTCGGCGCCGACGTTCATGATCGCGAATATTTCCTTCGGGCGATGAACACATCCACCTTCGTGATCAGCGACTATCTTTTTTCGCGAAAAACAAATCGGCCAACCATCGCGGCGGCCTATCCGGCTTCGAACTTCATCACCGGCAAGCAGGTGGTTATCGTCGCGGCGATCGATCTGAAATGGATGTCGGAACTCCTGCGCCGCATTGAGCGTCCGGGTGTTTCGGCCTTGCTGATCGATGGCGACGGCGTGGTGCTGGCGGCGCGGCCGGACAACGCGTTGCTGGTCGGCCAGCGGTTGAGGGAAACGCCGCTGCTGGACGCCGTCGCGGCGAAGGAAATCAATCTGGACAGCGACGAAGGCTCGATCGTCTACAACACGGTGGACGGCGAGAAGCAGGCCGTCACCTTCGCCCGCGTCGAAGGCACGCGCGCGCGCATGATCGTCTCAACCAACGAAGCCCGGATGCTCGGCGACATCGACCGCAGCATTCGCACGGCCTATGCCCAGTTCGCTCTGGTCATTCTGGTTGCCCTGCTCGGCGCCTGGATCGTCGGCGAGCGGCTGATTATCCGCCCCGTCCGGATGATGACCGACATGGCCGAGCGGCTCGGACACGGCGATCTCACCCCGCAGCAAGCGAGCGTGAAATTGCCGCGTGAATTCGTGCCCTTGTTGGAGGCTTTCAATCGCATGGCGGAAAAGCTCGCCGAGCGCGAGCGCGATCTGATCGCAACCAACAACCGCCTCACGGTGATGGCGTCGATCGACATGGTGTCCGGGCTGGCAAACCGGCGCGGCTTTCAGAATCGGCTCGATTTCGAATGGCTGAAGGCCAAGCAAAATGGCGCCGAACTGTCTCTCATCATGATCGACGTCGATTACTTCAAGTTGTTCAATGACACCTACGGTCACCCGGAAGGCGACGTCTGTCTTGGCAGGATCGGCGAGACGATGTCGGCGATCGCAGGAAAGGCATACGGCTTCGCCGCGCGTTACGGCGGCGAAGAGTTCTGCGTTTTAATCCCCGGCGCGGATTCGGATGCCGCGTCCGGCATCGCAGAGGCAATCCGAACCGCCGTGCAGCGGCTCGCCATCCCCCACGATCTGAGCGCGCTTGAATGCGTCACCGTCAGCGCTGGCATTGCCACGGTCACGCCCGCCCGAACCACAAGCGCGCAGGACCTGATCGACGCGGCCGACGCGGCGCTCTACGCCGCAAAACGCCGGGGCCGCAACAATGTCGTCTCCCACGCCCTGATCCGCGCCGCCGACCAGACCCTGTCAATGGCAAGCTGAGACGCATTGTCCTCCCCAGGTGAATAAAATCGCCGGTTCGCGGCCAAAAACATCAGTTTTTGCAGGATTTTGGCATGGCAGCTTGGCGGCCGAGGAGTTTCCTCCCGGGCCGAAAACACGTATGAGTCGGCCCGCTTTCACCGTGCAGACCGGCACCTTCAAATCGCGACCTAAATGACCAACGAACGCTACAACGCCCGCGACTCCGAACCGCGCTGGCAGAAGACATGGGACGAGCGCGGAATCTTCACCACGCGCAACGACGATCCCCGGCCGAAATACTACGTGCTCGAGATGTTCCCGTATCCCTCGGGACGCATCCACATGGGTCATGTCCGCAACTACACCATGGGCGACGTGGTCGCGCGCTATATGCGTGCCAAGGGCCACAACGTGCTGCATCCGATGGGCTGGGACGCGTTCGGAATGCCGGCGGAAAACGCCGCGATGCAGAACAAGACCCATCCGGCGAAATGGACCTACGCAAATATCGCCACCATGCGCGATCAGCTCAAATCGATGGGACTGTCGCTGGACTGGAGCCGCGAGATCGCGACCTGCGATCCGTCTTATTACAAGCACCAGCAGCGGATGTTTCTCGATTTCCTGAAAGCGGGGCTGGTCGAGCGCAAACAATCGAAGGTGAACTGGGATCCTGTCGACATGACCGTGCTCGCCAACGAGCAGGTGATCGACGGCCGCGGCTGGCGCTCCGGCGCGCTCGTCGAACAGCGCGAGCTGGTGCAGTGGTTTTTCAAGATCAGCAACTATTCCGAAGAATTGCTCACCGCACTCGACACGCTGGACCGCTGGCCGGACAAGGTGCGCCTGATGCAGCGCAACTGGATCGGCCGTTCCGAAGGATTGCTGATCCGCTTCGCGCTGGATGCCGCCACCACACCCGCCGGAGAAAGCGAAGTCGAGATTTTCACGACGCGGCCGGACACGCTGTTCGGCGCGAAGTTCATCGCGCTGTCGCCCGATCATCCGATCGCGACTGAGGCGGCGAAAAAGAATCCGGCGCTGGCGAAGTTCATCGAGGATTGCCGTCATCAGGGAACGGCGCAGGCCGAGATCGACACCGCCGAGAAGATGGGCTTCGACACCGGCATCAAGGCGGTGCATCCGCTCGACCCAACTTGGCAATTGCCGGTCTATATCGCCAATTTCGTGCTGATGGATTACGGCACCGGCGCGATTTTCGGCTGTCCCGCGCATGACCAGCGCGACCTCGACTTCGTCAATAAATACGGCCTCGGCAACGTTCCCGTGGTTTGCCCCGAGGGGCAGGACCCTAAAACTTTTATCATCACCGACACCGCCTATGACGGTGACGGGCGCATGATCAATTCGCGCTTTCTCGACGGCATGACCATCGCGCAGGCCAAGGAAGAAGTGGCAAAACGATTGGAGAACGCGTCGCTCGGCAACCGCGTGGTCGCGCAGCGACAGGTCAATTATCGCCTGCGCGACTGGGGAATCTCGCGCCAGCGTTATTGGGGCTGCCCGATTCCGATCATCCATTGCGAGACCTGCGGCGTGGTGCCGGTGCCTATTAAAGACCTCCCGGTGAAGCTGCCGGACGATGTCGAATTCGACAGGCCCGGCAATCCGCTCGACCGTCATCCAACATGGAAGAATGTCACTTGTCCGCAATGCGGCAACGACCACGCGCGGCGCGAAACCGACACCATGGACACTTTCGTGGACTCGTCATGGTACTTCGCGCGCTTCACCGATCCGTGGAACGAGACCGCGCCGACCACCCGCAACGTGGTCGACGCGATGATGCCGGTCGATCAGTATATCGGCGGCGTCGAGCACGCGATCCTGCATCTTTTATATTCGCGTTTCTTCACCCGCGCGATGAAGGCCACCGGCCATGTCGGCATGGATGAACCGTTCGCCGGGCTGTTCACGCAAGGCATGGTGGTGCACGAAACCTACAAGGCCGCTGACGGCGCATGGGTCGCGCCGAGCGAGATCAAGATCGAAGGCATGGGCGCGGACCGGCGCGCATCGCTTTTGACGAATGGTGAAGCCGTCGAGATCGGCGCCATCGAGAAAATGTCGAAATCCAAGCGCAACACCGTCGACCCCGACGACATCATCGGCAGCTACGGTGCCGACACCGCGCGCTGGTTCATGCTCTCCGACTCACCGCCCGACCGCGACGTGATCTGGAGCGAGGAGGGCGTGCAGGGCGCCAATCGCTTCGTGCAGAGAATCTGGCGTCTGGTGAATTCAGCCGCGCCGCATTTGCCGAAAGACATATCGGCGCTGAATAACGATCACGCCAAAGCAAAAGCTTTGCGCATGGCGGCGCATCGGACGCTGGCTGATGTCTCGGCGGCGATCGAGCGGCTGCGCTTCAACACCGCCATCGCCAAGCTCTATACATTTGTCGGAGCGATCGCGGAGATCGTCGATGACCCGGCGAAGGCTTATCAGTCCGACCCGGCTCTTGCCGCAGCGACCCGGGAGGCTTTCGATATCCTGATCCGCACGATTTCCCCAATGATGCCGCATTTGGCGGAAGAAACTTGGGCTGTGCTCAGCGGCGAAGGGCTGGTTTCGCAGGCCTCATGGCCAAAAGTCGAAAATAGCCTGCTGATCGAGGACACCGTGACCCTTCCGGTGCAAATTAACGGTAAAAAGCGCGCGGATGTCACGGTCGACCGAAATGCCACGAATCCGGAAATTGAGGCTGCCGTTTTGGCGCTCGATGCGGTAAAAACGGCGCTGGCAGGGGCCTCGCCCCGGAAAATCATCGTGGTTCCGCAAAGGATTGTGAATGTCGTGGCTTGAGACCCGCACGGTTGCGCGACTGGCGGCGGTGGCGATCCTCGCCGCGCTGACAGCGGGGTGTTTTCAGCCGATGTACGCTGAGCGCGGTCCCGACGGCGGATCGAGCCTGCGCGACAAACTGTCGACCGTCGAATTTCCGCCCGTGAAGGTGCCGAACGGTTCGCGCGAGGCGCGAATCGGCGTTGCCATCCGCAACGATCTGATGTTCAGGGCCTATGGCGGCGGAGCCGGCGCGCCGCCGACCCACAGGCTGGTGATGCGGCTGACGACTTCACGTCTGACGGTTCTCACGGACAATCTGACTGCGCGTCCTGAGACCGAGAGTTACGGCATCGACGCCGTCTTTGAGTTGCGGGAAATCGTTACCGATAAAGTCGTGATGAACGGGTCCACATCCGCCCGCGTGACCAATGACGTTCCCGGGCAGGAGCAGCGTTTTGCCCGCGACCGCGGATTGCGCGACGCCGAAGACCGCGCCGCGAAGGTTATCGGCGAAAACATCTCCACCCGGCTCGCTTCCTTCTTCTATGCCGGCATGTAGGACACGGCATTTGCCGCGTCCTTTGTCCTCGGACCTGATCCATCCATGACGGCTTTGCGCGGCAAAGAAATCGACAGCTTCCTCGCCCGCCCCGACCCCGGCCGCCCCATCATTCTTCTTTATGGACCCGACGCCGGTCTCGTGCGTGAGCGTGCCGACGCATTGCTATCCTCGGCCGTGGACGATCCGAACGATCCGTTTTCCATGGTGAAGATGGAGGGCGACGAGCTTGCCGCCGAGCCCTCGCGGCTGGTTGATGAGGCCATGACCGTGCCGCTGTTCGGCGGCCGGCGCGCGATCCGCATCCGCGCGGGATCGCGAAATTTTTCCAGCGGCATCGACACGCTGTCGGACATGCCGCCGAAGGATTGCCGAATCGTGATCGAGGCCGGCGAACTGCGTCCCGATGCGCCGCTGCGCAAGGCGTGTGAACGCTCGAATACCGCCGTTGCGATCGCCTGCTATGCGGACACCGAGCGCGATCTGGCGAAACTGATCGACGATGAAATGCGCGCCTCGAATTTGCGGATCGCACCCGATGCCCGCGCCGCTCTCACAGCCTTGCTCGGCGGCGACCGGCAGGCCTCGCGCAACGAAATCCGCAAGCTGACTTTATATGCTCACGGCGCGAAGGAAGTGTCGCTCGACGACGTTGCGTCGATCGTCACCGACGCATCGAGCCTGGCGCTTGATCCCATCATCGATGGCGCGTTCGCGGGACGCGTGAATGAGATGGAGAGCGCCTTCACCAAAGCGATGGCGGCCGGTCTTTATCCCGGCGCGATCATCGCCTCGGCTCAGCGTCAGGCCGCACAGCTTCACAAGGCGAAATTGTCGGTCGATGAAGGACGCGGCGAAAGCGATGCCGTCGAGTCCGGGTTTCCGCGTTTGCATTTTTCACGCAAGGCGCTGGTGGAGGCCGCTTTGCGTCAGGCCAGCTCAGACAGGCTGCTGAAAATCATCGCGCAGCTCGCCGATGCCGCGTTCGACATGCGCAAGCAGCCGGACCTCGCCGTGACGATCGCGCAACGCGCGCTGATGTCGATTGCAGTGAACGCGCGCCGGCGCGGCTGAATGGGCGGGTGATGGTCGGATTAAAATTAACGCCGGTTTAATCCGCGTTTAATGGCCCTTTTCGAGCCGCCGCAAAATCTCATCGAGCTGATCGAGGTCGCGGTATTTGACTTCGACCCTGCCGCCCGGATCGCGATGATCGACCGATACTTTCAAACCGAGCACATCGCTGATGCGCCGCTCCAGCGCCAACGTGTCGGGATCTTTTTTCCCCGCAGGCTCCGCGCCCGATTTGCCCCGCGCCTTTTGCGGACCGCGCTCCGGCACACCCTTCTCATGCGCCAGCGCCTCGGTCTCGCGGACGCTCAAACCCTGCTCGACAATTTTCTTCGCGGTTGCGGACGCATCGGACACACCGATCAGCGCACGCGCGTGGCCGGCCGATAATTTTCCTTCGGCGATATAAATCTGCACCGGCTCCGGCAGTTTGGTCAGCCGCATCATGTTGGCGACATGGCTGCGGCTCTTGCCGACAAGTTTGGCGATCTCGTCCTGGCTATGTTTGTATTCGGCGGCAAGCGCATGATAGCCGAGCGCCTCTTCCATCGCGTTGAGGTCGGAGCGTTGCACGTTCTCGATGATCGCGATTTCCAGTGCGGCGCTATCGCCAACATCCACCGTGACGATCGGAACGTCATGCAGACCGGCGCGCTGCGATGCGCGCCATCGCCGCTCGCCGGCGATGATCTCGAAGCGATCCTGCGCGCCCTTCACCGGACGCACAACAATCGGCTGGATCACGCCATGCTGCTTGATCGATTCCGATAACTCGGCAAGCTCCGCGTCGGAAAATTGGCGGCGCGGATTGCGCGGATTGGCCTTGAGGAATTCGATCGGCACACGGCGCTGCGCGCGGTTTGGCCGATCAACATGGGCCGCCTCACCGCCGACATCGCCGATCAGGCTGGCCAGACCACGGCCCAGTCGCGAACGTGCTTCGTCGGCCATTGCTGACTCCCTTGGACTCACTCTCACACTCCTCCGGCCGCGTTATCCATATTTCGAAGCAGAATGTCTGCTCTTAGTGAGCGCGCAATTCGCGCTCACGCTGGATCACTTCGGTGGCAAGCTTGAGATACGCTTCACTGCCGACACACTTCAAATCATAGACCAGCACCGGCTTGCCATAGGACGGCGCCTCGGAGATGCGCACGTTGCGCGGGATCATGGTGTCATAAACCTTGGAGCCCATGAACTGGCGAACATCGGCAACAACCTGATTCGACAGATTGTTGCGGGCGTCGAACATCGTCAGCACGATGCCGTGGATGGTCAGCGTCGGGTTCAG
>DASWQB010000346.1:0-6837 GCA_036398335.1 Afipia sp.
CGAAGCAATCCAGCTTCGACGCCGGAATTTCCGGATTGCTTCGCTGAGCCTGTCATCGGGCGGCGCATTCGCGCCGACCCGTTGGCTCGCAATGACGCATTTACTGGCGTGTCTTCGCATAAGCCGCCAGCGCCCGCTCACGCGCCGCTTTGTGGTCCACGATCGGTTCGGGATAGGTTTTGCCGAGCGTGATGCCCGCGCTCGCAAGCTCCATCGGTGTGGCGTCCCATGGATGGTGGATGAGGGCCGGGGGTAGTTTTGACAGCTCCGGCACCCATCGCGAGACATAAACGCCGTCGGGATCGAACTTCTCGCCCTGCAAAATGGGATTGAACACCCGGAAATACGGCGCGGCATCCGCGCCGGAGCCAGCGACCCATTGCCAGCTTGCCGGATTGCTGCCGGGGTCGGCATCGACCAGCGTGTCCCAGAACCACCGCTCGCCCTCGCGCCAGTCGATCAACAGATGCTTGACCAGAAATGACGCCACGACCATGCGCACGCGGTTGTGCATGATGCCGGTGTGCCAGAGCTGGCGCATGCCGGCATCGACAATGGGATAGCCGGTTTGTCCGCGCCGCCATGCGTGAACGGCTTTCATGTCGTGCCGCCATGGAAATGTATCAAAAGACTCTTGCAGATTTTTGTCGTGCAGGTCCGGCAGGTCGAACAACAGATGCCGCGAGAATTCGCGCCAGCCGAGTTCGCTTAAAAATTTTTCGGCGTCCCGTGCAATGGCAGGCTGGCGTGCCGCCGCGAATTTCGCGGCGTGATAGATTTGGCACGGAGAAATCTCGCCGAAGCGCAGGTGCGGCGACAGGCGCGAGGTATGATCGCCGTCGGGCCGGTCGCGTTTTGTGGCGTAGCCCTTGATGTCGTGTTCAAGAAAGTCATGCAGGCGCTGCTGTGCCCCGGCTTCGCCGGGTGTCCAGTTGTCGCGCAGGCCTCCCGCCCAATCTGGATGTGATGGTTCGAGTTTCCAATCTTCAAGCTGGTCGCTGGCGATGTTGAGCGGCGGCGGCAGTTTTGATGGCACGGGAAGGGACTTCGCAGGCTCGCCCAGGCCGAGCACGCGTTTCCAGAACGGGGTGAACACGCGAAGCCCGCGTCCTTCCTTGCTGCGGATATCCTGCGGTTTCACCAACAGATCGCTGCGGAATGTCTGGACAGCGATTCCCTCACGCTCCAGCGCCTGCGCCACGTCGCGCGCTTGTCTGGCTGGCCCGGGGACTTCGCTGTCGATCCAGTAGACGCATGCCGCATTGGTCTCGCGCGCGATTTGTGGGATGATGGTTGCAGCGTCGCCTTTGCGCAGCACCAGGTTCTGGCGGTGCCCTTTCAGGCTGGCGCCCAGCGCGCGCAACGATCCCGCCAGCCACCAGCGCGATGCGCCGCCGAGCGGCCGGTCTTTGGCACGCACATCGTCCAACACGTACAGACAGACCAGAGGCAATCCGCTCGATGCCGCTGCTGCGAGCGCCGCGTGGTCCGACAGACGCAAATCATCGCGAAACCAGACGATGGCCGCTTCATTTTGGCTGGAATTCATCGGGTGAGGAGCTTTTCTGAACAGGCCGCCGCAGGATGAGGCTAATTTAAGGGAAAGGTAAGCATAAACCCTCAGAACTAGGTTTTCCGCCGCCCGTTCCTGGGGACAATTCATGCCAGGTTTGAAGACGCCTTCCTTGTCGGTCCTGCGCATGAAGCTCAGGACCAAAACGGTCGTCTGTGCCGTGTTCGTGATTGCGATCAACACCGCCATGGTGGTCGGCGCGGCCTATTGGTCGCTGACCAGTTCCTTCGAGGCGCGCTCGCGCTCGGATATCGACACCAACCTGCGAACGTTGTCATTGGCCTTTGCGGAAGCCTATGATGGAACGAAGATCGCGGTCACCGATGGCGTCGTCAGCCGCGCCGAGATCGCCAGGATGCCTCAATTCAACGATCATGCGATTGTCGATCGCGCGGCGTCGTATGTCGGCGGCAACGCGACAATCTTCGTCTATGACGATGCGTCCGGCCAGTTCATCCGCCGCACAACCAACGTGAAAAAGGAAAATGGCGAGCGCGCCGTGGGCACGCAGCTCGCGCCGGATCATCCGGCGCAGGCAATCCTGCGCCGGGGAGAGGCCTATAAGGGGCCGGCCATCTTGTTCGGCCAGCGTTTCGTCACCGCCTACCAGCCTGTGTTCGACACCGCCGGCAAGGTGATCGGCGTACTCTATGTCGGCAATCCGACCGCGCCGCTCGATGCCATGCTTTCACATGCGTTGACGATGATGGCGATCGCGGCGACGATTGCCGCGCTCTTGGTACTTGCGCTGACCATCTTTGTGGCGCGGCGCGTGACGGCTCCGCTCGATGCCGTCACCGGCTCGCTTACCGCGCTGGCCGAAGGCCATTTCGATGTCGAGGTCGAGCACACCGATCGTCACGACGAGATCGGCGCCATCGCGCGCACTCTCGGCGTGTTCAAGACCAGCATGATGCAGCAACGGCGGCTCGAACATGAGAGGGCGGAGGTCGAGAAGCAGGCCGCCGAAAACCGCAAGGCCGATCTCAATCGTTTCGTCGATGATTTCCAATCCAGCGTCGGCGGCATTATCGACAAGGTACTGGAGTCTTCGCATCGCTTCGAAGCCTCCGCGCGGCAGATGACCGACATCACCCGCACCACCGCGGATCTGTCGACCGAATCCGCGCAGGCTTCCAAGCATGCGTCCGATCACGTTCGTAACGCTGCCGCGGCCTCTGAGGAGTTGTCGAGTTCGATCGCCGAGATCAGCCGTCAGGTGCAGATTTCCAACCGCGTCGCCGTCGAGGCAGTGAAACAGGCGGCAGCCACCGATCAGCGGATGAACGAACTGGCGCTGGCCGGGGACCGCATCGGCGATGTGCTCAAGCTGATTACGTCGATTGCCGACCAGACCAATCTTCTGGCGCTCAACGCCACCATCGAGGCGGCGCGGGCAGGGGATGCCGGGCGCGGTTTCGCCGTGGTCGCCTCCGAGGTAAAGAACCTCGCCGGCCAGACCGCGAAGGCGACCGAGGAAATCTCGAACCATATCGCCAACATGCAGATCGCGACCGCCGAGTCCGTCGATGCGATCAAGACCATCGGCCAGACCATCGAGCAGATCAACGGCATCGCGTCCTCGATTGCGAGCGCGGTCGATCAGCAGGGCGCGGCGACACAGGAGATCGCGCAAAGTCTGCAAGCCGCCGCCAGCGGCACCACCCAGATCGCCGCCAATGTCGAGACCGTGGCTCAGGGCGCGAATGCGAGCGGCGAAACCTCCGATGTGATGCTGAAGTCGGTCGAGACGCTGTGCGGGGATACCGCTCGCTTGAAGTCCGAAGTCACGCGCTTTCTGAATGGGGTGAAAGCGGCATAATTTCTTTGCTTTTTAACGAAACCATCTGGCCGGAAGATGCGTAGCTGTACAGGAGCCCGCATGCCGTCCGGAGGCAGATTTGAAACGTTATATTATTTTATATCTGACGACCCTGATCATTCTTCTTCCCATCGATTTCATGTTCCTCGGCACGCTGGCGAAGGACTTCTTTCAGGCGCAGGTCGGCGAGATGCTCGGCCCGGTTCGTATGGCGCCTGCGGTGATATTCTATTTGCTGTATGTCGCCGGTATCGTGATCTTCGTCAGTGCTGGCACCAGCGAATGGCAAACCGCTCTGATCTATGGCGCGCTGTTCGGCTTGTTCTGCTATGCGACGTTTGAACTGACCTCGCTGGCTCTGCTCAAGCACTGGACCTGGCCGGTCGTCGTGCTCGATATTTCATGGGGCATGTTCGTCACCGGCACCGCCGCGGCGCTAGGCCTTTTGCTGACCAACTGGATCATGACGAAAGTGTAGCGCTCGCGATACTCGCGATTGTTGGCAAGAAAAAAGGGACGCTTGCGCGTCCCTTTTCTTTCGTGGTGCAGGACGTTCAGTCCGGCTGCGGCACGATGCGGATATAGGGCTTCGGAGATTTCCACCCGTTCGGATAAATCTTCTTCGCGTCCTCGTCGCTGACGGAGCCCGCGATGATGACGTCCTCGCCCTGTTTCCAGTCGGCGGGCGTCGCCACCTTGTGCTTGGCGGTGAGCTGGAGAGAGTCGATCACGCGCAGAATCTCATCGAAGTTGCGGCCGGTGGTCATCGGATAGACGAGCACCAGTTTGATCTTCTTGTCCGGGCCGACGATGAACACGGTGCGCACCGTGGCGTTATCGGCGGCGGTGCGGCCATCGGCGCCGCCGGCGGTCTCGGCGGGGAGCATGTTGTAAAGCTTCGAAATCTTCAGCTCGGTGTCGCCGATCAAGGGATAGTTCGGCGCGAAGCCCTGCGTCTCCTTGATGTCCTCGCCCCATAGATGGTGCTTGGCGATCGGGTCGACGGAGAGGCCGAGCAGCTTGACGCCGCGTTTGTCGAATTCAGGTTTCAGCCGCGCCAGCGTGCCGAGTTCGGTGGTGCAGACCGGCGTGAAATCCTTCGGATGGGAAAACAGCACCGCCCATTTGTCGCCGATCCAGTCGTGGAAATGGATATGGCCTTCGGTGGTGTCGGCCTCAAAGTCAGGCGCGGTGGCGCCAATCTGGAGAGTCATCGTTTCGCCTCATGTCTTGCAATGTTCGGGTGAAAACCGTGACCGGAATATAGACGCAGAGAAACAGGTACGGAACAGCGTGCCTAAATAGACAACATCCTTCTCTGTCATCGCGCCTTCACGAAAGGCTTCTTCTCACTCACTCACCTGTGTCGAAAAAACCCGCCTGCTTGAATATTTTCAGATGCCCTCAATTCGCCCTTGATGCGCCCCACGCGCGCCGGGGTGCGGCTTCATCCATTGAACCAAGGCAGCGCCGGCTGCGACCAATCGGTAACCATCCCGCAAGAAACGGACCGGTGCCTGCTTTCTTAACTAATCATTTACGCGCGCATGAAAATGCTGCGAAACACAAAAACGAGTTAGAGACCATGACTGCCCAGCCCGTGCCTTCCACCCTTGCTGAACTCATCAGCCACATCGAAACCCTTCAGGACAACGCCGCGCGGACCCACGCCGCGAGCGCTCTGGCCATCGTCCGCGACGGTGTCATCACCGGAGAGGGGCCGACGACCAAGGGGCGGGTCCATTTCTCGCGTGCGCTGGATGCCGACGACGCCGCCTGGTGCGCGCGCATCCTCACCGCCGCCGCCGTCTCCGATCAGCCCGTGAGCCGCGCCGAGGCCGAAGCGCTTTTCCAGATCAATGAAGTGGCGTCGGAGCGCAGTGACGGCGGTCTGTTCGACGATCTGTTCATCAAGGCCATCGTGCATCACGCCGCGTCTGCGTCGGGCTTGCCGGTTCCGGCGCGCAGCGTCGCGCTGTCGCCGCGAACCGACATTGACTCGTGGGCACCGGCCAAGGCCGCCGGTGTCAACACCGAGGTTCTGGAATGGATCGCCGCGCAGATGCGCGGCAAGCGCAGCACCAACCAGCTTCTCAAGGGTTTGATCGCCGCCACGCTGGTTGGCGCGGCGACGGCCCCTCTGGCTCAGGCATTGCCGTCGATTCTCGACCTCGGCATGTAATCTTGACCTGTTCGCGATAGCGCAAAAATAACGCGTCCCGGACGCGATGCAGCGCGCAAGCAGTGCATCGCAGAGCCGGGACCTTTATTGTCTGGAACGGTCCCGGTTCAGCAGCGCCGCTATGTGCGGTACTGTGCCCGGGACACAGATTCTGTCTTCGCAAGAAAAGCACTAAAGCGAGCGTTACTTCTTGGCGCTCGCCGTTTCCGTTGCGTCGAGGCCGAGCGTGCGGCCGGGGAAACCGGCGGCGTCGAAATAACGCTGGCCCAGCACCTGCTGGAATTGAACCACGGTACGCAGGCCGTCCGCGCTTGGCTTTGAGGCAAGGCGTCCGGTGGTCGATTTCGGCGTGAGGCCGTTCGGCAACGCTTCGGAGATCACGCGGCCGGTGAGGCCGCCGATCTCGGTGGGCTTCAATCCCAATATCTGAATGATGGTCTTGCCGACGTCCGCGTTGCTCACCGGCAGCGTATTGACATAGCCGGTTTTGAAATCAGGCCCGATCGCCGCCATGAAGTTCATGGTGTCGGCGCGGCTGAAATTGCCGTGCATGCCCTGGCCCTGCTGCAAGCGGGTATCGGCAATTTCGACGCCGCACAAAAGCGGCTCGCCGCAATCGCTCGCATAGGATCGGAAGTTGACGACGATCGCCGGCGCCGGCGTCAGGCTGTTGCCTTTGAGGTTGATGGCCGACAGCGGCAGGGTGCCGGGAATGCGGCCGAAACTGTCATGCACGAAAACGCCGCTGACATAATCCTGCGACAGCAGCGCGTCCACGACCTTGCGGCCAAAATCCTTGTCGACCTTCTTGCCCTTCTTGGGAATGTAAACGAGGTCCGAGCCGCCGTTGGCGGCGACCACCACGTCGGGCTTGGCGGCGTCGTTGCCGATCAGGCCGTTGGCGAGGCGCGGGTAGGTGCCGTCCGCGACGGCGGCATTCTTGCTGTCGGGATCGAACAGCGGCAATTTCAGCGCCTTGGCCAGATCGATGGCGACGAAACCGGGCGGCAACTGCCCTTTGCCGACGTCTTTATAATCCGCCTTGGCGGCCGGGCTGGTCGAACTCTCCTTGGAGATGGTCGAGAAGCCGTGGTCGGCGGCGACCACGATGTTCGTGGTGGCCTCAAGGCCAAGATCTTTCAGCGCCTGCTGCACCTGCGCGAGATTGCTGTCCGCGTTCTTGATCGCGGCCAGCGAGGTCGGGCCGTTGATGCCCGGCGTCACGCTGCCAAGGCTGTCGCCCTGATTGTGCTGGGTGCC
>DASWQB010000347.1:0-2354 GCA_036398335.1 Afipia sp.
GCTGAACCCGCCGCGTGACAATGCACCATTTGCTCTTCTGGATGTCGCGGGCGGCACCGGCGATATTTCCTTCCGCGCCGCCGGCGAGGCAGGTCCCAATTTTCAGGCCACGGTGTGCGACATCAACACCGACATGTTGGCGGTCGGCCGCGAGCGCGCCGAGGCGCGGCATCTCGATGATCGCGTGACGTTCATCGAGGGCAACGCGGAGACGCTGCCGTTCGGCGACAATCAATTCGACGCCTACACGATCGCATTCGGCATCCGCAACGTGCCGCGCATTCCGCTGGCGCTGAAGGAAGCCTACCGCGTGCTCAAACCCGGCTCGCGGTTCCTGTGCCTCGAATTCTCCACCGTGACGATGCCCGGCCTCGACAGGCTCTACGATTTCTTTTCGTTCAACGTCATCCCACAGCTCGGCCGTGCGGTGACGGGCGATGCGGAGTCCTACCGCTATCTTGTCGAATCGATCCGGCAGTTTCCGCGCGCTGAACAGTTTGCCGGCATGATCCGCGAGGCGGGTTTCAGCCGCGTGAAATACGACATCATGTCCGGCGGCATCGTCGCGCTGCATTCGGGCTGGCGTTTGTGATCTCATCGCTGTCCCATATCGTCCGGTTAGGGCGCGCCGGCTTCGTGTTCGCGCGTGAGGGCGTGTTCGGCCTTGTTGATCCTTCGCCATTGCCGCCGCCCGCGCAGGCCGCGGTCCGCATCGCGCGGCTGATCGAGCGGCGGGACGCCAAATCCGGCGCACGGCTATCGCGCGCATTGACGCGGCTCGGGCCGACTTACGTGAAGCTCGGACAATTCCTCGCGACCCGCCCTGATGTCGTTGGCGTCACGATGGCGCGCGATCTGGAAAATCTGCAGGACCGCCTGCCGCCGTTCCCGCATGACGAGGCCGTGGCGGTCATCGAGGCATCGCTGGAAAGGCCCATTTCATCGGCGTTTGTGCGTTTCGGTGAAGCCGTGGCTGCCGCGTCGATCGCGCAGGTGCACCGCGCCGAGATTGTCGTGAACGGCGAACGCCAGAGCGTCGCGGTGAAAGTCCTGCGTCCCAATGTCGGATCGCGCTTCGCGCACGATCTCGAATCGTTTCGTTTTGCCGCGCGCAAGGCCGAAGGAATCTCGTCCGAGGCGCGCCGGTTGCGCTTGATCGAGATCGTCGAAACTCTGGCGCGTTCGGTCGCGATGGAAATGGATCTGCGGCTGGAAGCCGCCGCGCTCTCCGAGATGACGGAGAACACGCAGAACGATCCGGACTTCCGCGTGCCCGGCGTCGACTGGGACCGGACCAGCCATCACGTGCTGACCATGGAATGGATCGACGGCATCGCCCTGAATGATCGCGCGCGGCTGGCGGCGGCGCAGATCGATCTGCCGGCGCTGGGACGCAAGGTCATCCAGAATTTCCTGCGCCATGCTTTGCGCGACGGCTTCTTTCACGCCGACATGCATCCGGGCAATTTGTTCGTCGACAGCGAGCAGCGGCTTGTCGCAGTGGATTTCGGCATCATGGGCCGTCTCGGCATGAAGGAGCGCATGTTTCTGGCGCAAATTCTCCTTGGCTTCATCACCCGCGATTATCGCCGGGTCGCGGAAGTCCATTTCGAGGCCGGCTACGTGCCTGCGCATCATTCGGTGGAGAATTTCGCGCAGGCGATCCGCGCCATCGGCGAGCCGATCCACAACCGCGCGGCCGACGAAATCTCGATGGCGAAGCTTTTGACCCTGCTGCTTGAAGTCACCGGGCTGTTCGACATGCGGACCCGGCCCGAACTGATCCTGCTGCAAAAGACCATGGTGGTGGTCGAAGGCGTGGCGCGCGGCTTCGATCCCAAGCTCGATATCTGGACCACCGCGGAGCCCGTCGTGCGCGAATGGATCGAGCGCAATCTCGGCCCGCTGGGCCGCATTCAGGCCGCTGTCGGCGGTGCTGGCGAGCTTGGCCGGGTGGCGTCGGGCCTGCCTGCCATCGCAGCGCGCTCGGTCGCTCTGCTCGGTCAAATCGAGAGCATCACCCGCGACGGGCTGGTGCTGTCGCCGGAAACGATCAAGGCCATCGCTGCCGCCGAGGCCAAAAAGACCCGCTGGCAGGCGGCGGCTCTGTGGCTCATCGCATTGATGTTAGTCATTATTTTTGCCTCATCTTGAAAGTGCAATCATTGCGGACTTCATTTGATTGCAACGCAATCATTTGCTAGGCTGGCGTTCTCTTTAATGAGGACGCCATTTTCAGCGAGGATGCCATGGCCAGCCTCACCGTTCGCAAACTGGACGATAAGATCAAAGCCGCCCTCAAACTGCGCGCCGCCAAAAGCGGGCGCTCGGTCGAGGACGAAGTCCGCGTGATC
>DASWQB010000348.1:0-1630 GCA_036398335.1 Afipia sp.
TCGGCAAGGGCAAAAAGCTGCACGACAAGCGCGAGACGTCCAAGGAGCGCGACTGGAATCGCCAGAAAAGCCGCCTGCTGAAGGACCGCGGCTGAGCCGCGGGAAGCCGTCTTGAAGCGCGTCGCGATCTTTCAGATTCGCCTGCCGCGCTTTTAAGTTCTTGTTTTTACGCATGTCATTGTCTGTCGCAAAGCCGCTGTACAGTTTTGCGTGATATGCGTCAAAACTGCTGGTACATCTTGGAAATGAGGTTTTCGTCAGTTTTTTGTGGCGCCTGTTGAGGAGCGGCAGGAGGCGCGGCGGCCGTGCGCCGTTCCGCAATCAGCGAGGCGAAGACGGAGTTGAGCTGGCTGCTTTCCATGGCGATGCGCCCGCTTTGCTGGGAATCCGGTCTGGCGGCCCGTGCGTGTGCCGTTCCGTCTGCCGAAGCCGACGTGCCGTGGTTCTGCAGAGCCGTGCCGGATGTTTCCACGGCGCGGATGTCTGCCGAAATCCGGCTGCCGCCACTCAACACCGACGATACGCCATCGACCATTTTAAAACTCACGCTCAAAACGGTGCGGGTCTCAAGGAAGCCGAATTGCCCCCATGACATGCCCACGCCTCGTGTCGGGAAAGATGTTCTCCGCCTCTCCGGCGGAGTTCATCCGATCTTTCGACGGATATGTAGCAAAACCGGATTGAGAATGCTTGAAGCCATCCGGATGCATTCGATTAGAATTTTAACGTCGCCCAAGAAGTGAAGCGAGACTTGGTATAAGCTCGATTTCGTGACGAAGGCGCCTCAATTCGAAAGGTCCGCGCCTGCAGCCTCGGTCAGTCGTTGCGGCCGCTCGGAAGGATCGCGACCGATTTCGCTCTTGAGGGATACGAGATCGATGAAGTGGTCGGCCTGCCGGCGCAGCTCGTCTGCAATCATGGGTGGTTGCATCGCCATGGACGATACCACGGAAACCTTGCGGCCCTTGCGCTGAAGCGCTTCCACCAGGGTGGTGAAGTCGCCGTCACCGGAAAAGATCACCATGTGGTCGACCGTTTCCGACTGCTCCATGGCATCGATGGCGAGTTCGATATCCATGTTGCCCTTGATCTTGCGGCGGCCGAGAGAATCGGTGAATTCCTTGGCCGGCTTGGTCACGACCTTGTAGCCGTTGTAATCCAGCCAGTCGATCAGCGGGCGAATGGACGAATACTCCTGATCCTCGACAAGGGCCGTATAGTAGTAGGCGCGCAGCAGGTATCCACGTTTCTGAAATGCCTTCAGCATCTTGCGGTAGTCTATATCAAACCCCAGGGTTTTCGAGGCTGCGTACAGATTGGCCCCATCGATGAAAAGCGCGATTTTTTCGCGTGGATCGAACATTCCTATTTATCCTTTGTATTCGAAGTCTTTGCTGCCGGAAAACCAAAACGTCATCGGGAATCGCCGGGCCACCCTGTTACATTATGATATATTCATATACACGGAGCATGTAGGGCTGCTGCAGCTATATTCCAAGCAAACTGAAGTTGAAATACTGATTTCTGGTGATTTTTTCACCGTTTCCTCGTCTCTGCATTGTGAAAAATCATACAAAATAGGCAGGTTAAAAATAATCTGCCGATGTGGTTTTTTTTAGCCGGATCAACT
>DASWQB010000349.1:0-26736 GCA_036398335.1 Afipia sp.
TTATTGGGGTGCGCCGGGCTATATCGCGGGCGCCGCGATTGCCACCGGAATTACATTCGGTGTCGGCTATACGGTGGGGCGCTGGGCTTCGGGCGGTTCTTATTGGGGCGGCGGGTTCGGTTGGGGCAATAACAACATCAACGTCAATCGCTTCAACAATATCAACATCAATAATAACAATAACACGTGGCAGCATAACTCCAGTCATCGCCACGGTGTTCAGTACCGCAACGACGCCGTACGCCAGAAGTTCGGCGGCAATAACAATAATATCGCCGCCGGCCGCGATCGCCGCATGGATTTCCGGGGACGCGACGGACAGCAGGTGTTGAAACCCGATGCGAGCCGCCCGAACGTCGCAGGCAATCGTCCCGGTGGCGATCGTCCTGGTGCCAACCTCGGCAATCGCGGCGACAACAAACCGGCGATCAACCGCCCCGATCGCGGTAATGCCAAAGCTCCCAATCGTGGCGGGGATCGCCCGAATATCGGCAATCGTGGCGGCGAGCGTCCAAATGCCGGCAATCGCGGTGACGGTGCGTTTGCCCAAATAGATCGCGGAAACGTGGTGCGAGCTCAGGCCGATCGCGGGCGGGCGAGCATGGGCAATCGGCCGCAGATGAGAGCTGGCGGCGGTGGCGGGTTTCGGGGAGGGGGTGGTGGAATGCGTGGAGGCGGCGGTCGCCGCCGCTGATGCCGTGCCCGGCAAACTTAAAATTCATCGGAATAACAGGATGAAATCATCATGCCAGTATCGATCGATGTTTCTTGCGGCAGGCTAATGCGAACACATCTTCTGGCTCTCCTGCTGTGCGCACTTTGTACGATTGGCGTAGCCACAGCCGCGCGCGCGCAGCAGACATTTAAATCTCCCCAGGATGCGGCTGACACGCTCGTCGCAGCCGTGCGCGCGAACCGTGAAGATGAAATTCTCAAAGTTCTCGGGCGTGGAGGACGCGACATCGTCTCGTCTGGCGACCAAGTCCAGGACGAGAAGACCAAGGCGCTTTTTCTAGCAGCCTATGATGTGAGGCATCAGGTCGTCAAAAGAGACGACAAGACCGCTGAATTGCTTGTTGGCCCCGACGACTGGCCATTGCCGATTCCGATTGTGGCGAAGAATGGGAACTGGGAATTCGACACGGACGGAGGTCGGAGGGAAATTCTTTATCGCAGGATCGGTCGCAATGAACTCGAGGCGATTCAGGTCAGTCTGGCTTACGTCGACGCGCAAGCCGACTACGCGTCGATGAACCCCGAGAACAATCCGAGCGCAACCTACGCGCAGCGTTTCATCAGCTCGCCGGGTAAAAAGGACGGGCTTTACTGGCCCGCGGCTGCGAACGAACAGCAGAGTCCGTTGGGCCCGGCCTTTGCGGCGGCGACACTGTCCGGCTATCGGTTTACAGGCGAGCCGACGCCTTTCCACGGCTACTACTATAAAATTCTCACCGCACAGGGACCCCTGGCGCCCGGCGGCGCTGTCAACTACGTCGTCGACGGCAAGATGATCGGCGGTTTTGCGCTGGTTGCCTATCCTGCGGAATACGGCAAATCAGGCGTCATGACCTTCATGATCGGCAATGACGGCATTGTCTACCAGAAGGACCTTGGCGAAAACACCGATGAGATCGTGCCGCATATCACGGCATTCAACCCCGATCAGACATGGAAAAAGGTGAACGATAGCGACCTGACGTTATTGCGCTGAAAAGGAATTTTGAACCGTCCGTTTTGTTGAATCTTGGGGGCTGGAATGCGGGTTATTCTATTCACGCTGCTATGTCTTGCTTCGTTTCCCTTGTCGCTCGCGCGCGCGGCTACGGATTCTCCCAATATCATGGCCTTGCCCATGATCCGGCCGTGGACCGGCGATCTCGACGGCATGCTGGAGCGCCGCACGATCCGGATACTTGTGCCGGTCAGCCGCACGTCGTTCTTTCTCGATAAGGGAACGGCGAAGGGCTTGGAGGCCGAACTCGGCCAGGAGTTCGAGCGATCGCTCAACAAGAAATACGGCAACAAGAAATTGAAAATCCACGTCGGCTTCATCCCGGTGCCGAGAAGCGAATTGTTCACCGCGCTCATCGCGGGGAAGGGCGATATAGCGGCGGGGACGCTGACGATCACGCCCGAGCGACAGAAGCTGGTCGATTTCGCCGTGCCGTGGGCATCGGGCGTGAAAGAGATTCTGGTGACAGGGCCTGCTGCCAAGGATGTCAAATCTCTTGACGATCTGGGCGATCGGGCCATCAGCGTCCGGCAATCGAGCAGTTACTATTCTCATTTGATCGAATTGAATGCCGTGAGGAAAGCGGAGGGGAAGAAGCAGATCGTCCTGAAGCTCGCGGATGAAAACCTTGAAGACGAAGATGCCCTCGAGATGGTCAGCACCGGCATGCTGCCTTGTCTTGTCGTCGATCGCTACAAGGCCAATCTTTGGGCCGGCATCCTCAAGGATCTCACCGTGCACGACGATATCGTGGTTCACGATGGCGGCGAACTCGCCTGGGCGGTCCGCAAGGGCAGTCCCGTCCTGCAGAAGGAGCTTGTCGAATTCGTCTCGACGCACAAGGTCGGAACAGCGTTCGGCAACGATTTGCGCGTGCGCTATGTCACGACCGGCAAGGCGGTCAAGAACGCGCTGGCTCAGGCCGATCAGGACAAGCTGCTTGCCTTGATGGCCTTCTTTCGCGATTCGGGACGGGACTTTTCCATAGATCCTCTTTTGCTGGCAGCGCAGGGCTATCAGGAATCGGGCTTCGACCAGAAGATGAAAAGTGGAGCGGGGGCTGTCGGCGTCATGCAGATCAAGCCGAGCACCGCGCGGGAAAAGCAGATTGCCATCAACGACGTTGTGAGCCGTGCGGATAACAACATCAAGGCTGGCGCAAAATATCTGCGCTTTCTTGCCGATACCTACATCGCCGATCCCCAGATCAACGACAGGGAACGCGTGCTGATGGCGCTTGCCGCCTACAATGCGGGGCCGGGCAATCTCAATCGCTTCCGCGATTACGCGACGAAACACGGGTTCAAATCGACCAACTGGTTCGGCAATGTCGAGAACGGAGCCGCCGCGATCGTCGGGCAGGAGACAGTGCAATACATCGGCAACATCTACAAATATTACCTCGCTTATTCTGCGCTGATCCCTGCGCAGGAAGCATCAGCAGCAAGCGAGGCTTCTTTTCCGAAAGATAAAAAGTGATTGTACGGCCAAACCAATGAGATGAAGGTTATAAAAAGCGAAGCCAGAACTGGTTGTCACCGATTGGCAATATCTTCTTTCAATAAAAATGACTTAATGGGAAATTCTTGTAAGCATAGGGCGCGAGCGTGAAATGGCTGTTCTCGCGCGGCAGCAACAACTCGTTCGAATTCCTCAACAGCGGCGCGACCGATTTCTCTCTCAGCGGGTATGGAATGCTCAAGGTCAAAATCGCTAGATTACTGCTCCCGCGCGCGGATGGGTGCGGTGATCCGCAGGAGTTTTATCTCATTCCAGATGATAGAAAACTTGTGCAGACTATCGCTCCGATCGGTACTCCGCTGCTGTAGGCAACAGCGCCGCAACGCTTGCCAGAAATGTCCTGAAAGCCAGCCGTCGTGATCGTCGAGATTGGGCAAAGAACTCGCGAAAATCGCGCTGAAGTGCCATCGATTTGCTTGACTGATTAGTTAAACCGCCAAACTATCCCGCCCAATGGCCGGGCGAGATTGGAATGTTACTAACCGAACGCGGTGGTAACGTCTTCGAATCGGGAGTGGGGGATGCTATGTCAGTGAACGGCGTTGTGTCGTTCGCAATGGCGAGCACTGGGCGTCGGCGGGGATGAAAAGCATGGATATAAGTAAGAAACAGCCGGCTGTACGTCAGAAAACAACTGACAAGCAGCGGACCGAGCACCGCACGACATCGCTTGTTGCGAAACCCCGGATAGCGGCACGCAAGGGCGCGGCCGTCGGCACGCATACGCGGCAGAGAATCCTGAACGTCGCCTCTAAAGAATTCTCGACCAAAGGCTACGATGGTGCGCGTGTCGACGACATTATGCGCCTCGCCAAAGTCAGCAAAAATCTGATCTATCACTATTTCAACAGCAAAGAGCAGCTTTTCATCACCGTGCTTGAAGCCGCGTATGAACGCATGCACGAATATCATAGAACCTGGACCATCGATGCAACCAATGCAACGGATGGAATCCGGCAGCTTGTCCGCTCCACCTTCGAATACTGGGAGAAGTCATCCGATTTCATCGGCCTTCTCAATTCGGAAAACCTTCACCGTGGCAAACATCTGCGCAAGTCGAAGCTTACAAAGCAGGGTTATTCGGATCTGCTCGAAAAGCTTTCGCAGCTTCTGAAGCAAGGTGAGAAGGCGGGCGATTTCAGGCCGGGCGTTGATGCCGTCGAACTATACATCTCGATTTCTGCACTCGCATATCACTATCTCTCCAACAGATATACTTTGGCCTATCTGCTCGGTCGCAAGTTAGCGACGGAGGACGACAAGAATCTTCGTATCGCGCATATCCAGGATATCATTCTCGGGTATCTCCGCGAGGGCGCTCGGCGGAAAAAGTAGGATTACATCTCCGGCCGATTCCCGGTGCCACAGTGTCAGATAACAATGGCGGACCGCCGGTTCTCGATGCAGCGAAGAATGCTCATGGCCGAAAGGCTTGATGTCTTGGGATTGGTCGGAAGCGGCTTTCCGGCGATGCTCATCGCGAACGAGCCGAACGCGCCGTGCACCTTCAACTCGTGGATGTTCTCCGAGATTTTCGGATCGGCGACGATCCGCACCCGCGTTGCCTCGAAGCCAACGCCGGCCAGCGCGATAGTCGCCGCGACATTCGCGTTTTTCGGAAATTCCAGTGCGGCTTGCCGCGCATCGCCCTCGAAGATCACCGTTTCCCGATCCGTCGGCAGCTTGCTCGACAGACTCGCTGGCGGTTTGCGCGCCGAATAGAGTACCTCATCCAGGCCGCCGCGTTTTGCCGCCGAGAGCGCATCGATACCCCCTACTGCGCCTGCAGGCAGGATGATCTTGCTGCGCGTTGCCGCCGCCCGGAGATCGCTCCACAGTTCCTCGTGAGCCAGCGCGCCGATCGACACAATGACGAGATCGCTCCCTTGCTTCAGAGCGGCGACGCCATAATGGGCCAGAGCCTCATGTCCTGCTGCTTCGACAACGACGTCGGCCGCCGGCAGCTTGTCACCGCGCCTGACAATCTCGGATTTCCACTCAAGCCGTTGTGCGAGCCATGTTCCGATCGCACCGCAGCCGATTAATGCCACCTTCATCCGTTCGTCCGCCCTATCGTGGATTGCGAACGAAATCGATGATCGCCTGACCGAGGCGCTCATCCGACGTTCCGATATGGGCAATTGCCGAGGTGTGATTGTGCCCCGGCAACCACATCGACGGCGGCGCTTTCCGCTTGGCATTTGCCAGGCGATAGACGAGCTCGGTGCTGTAAACGTCAATGAGCGGATTCTCGAACTCCGCCCAGGCGACGAAGGTCGGCGGGCTTTCGGACGTGACGTGAGTGACGGCCGAGTAGTCTTCATATTTCGACGCGTCCGGCCCGTAATACTGCTCGACCTTTTTCGCGTTCGGATTTTCCTTCAGATTATCGACCCGCATCCGGCCGCTGATGAAAATGAGGCCTGAAAGATAGCTGCCTTCGGCGGGACAAAAGCGCGGATTGTATCCATAGGTGCCGGCATGGGCGCCGCCCGCCGAATGCGACATCAGAAAAATCTTGTCGGGATCCCAGCCATATTGTGAAGCGGCCTTGTGCGCCCACGCCACCACGTGCGCGATGTCTTCGGTCGCACCTGGGAATTTGGTGTCGTTGGCCAGACGATAGCCCACATTTACGCCAGCGATGCCGTGCCGCGCGAGATAGATGAGCACGTTCGCGTAAATCTGGTCGCTGCGATTGCGGTGACCGCTGACAAAAGCGCCACCATGCACGAACACGACCAACGGCGGTGACGATACATTCTCCGGAAGGAAGACATCGATCATCTGCCGCTCGTGATCGCCATACCGAATGTTCCGGTGCTGCACGACTCCATCGCGCGGACTGTCCTTCAGCACTTCAGAGAAACGCTGGATCATCAGGCTCACGTGAGCGCTGACATTGGTGCGCCATTTGGGCCCGACCTCGCGCATGAGAGCGAGGAGATCCTCGGGGATGTCGGGAAGCCGTTGGCCGTCAAAAGTCATGGTTCATCGTGCTCTCAAGCTGCTCCTGCGGCCATCGTTGGATGTCTCGTCAGCGGGACGTCACTAAACTAACTAACCAGTCAGACGTCAATTGCGGTGTCGGCGATTCTTGATATCGGTATGGGCGCTCGCTGCATTGCACCCAATAGGGGCAGGGCGACGCTTGCCCGGCGCCCGGTATTATACTAACTAGATGGTTAGTATATATGGAGCCTTATTAATCGCCATGTTCACGGCAGTCTCTTATGTTCCGAACGCCCAGTCCGCGTTCAAGGACCACATCGAATTCCGGCGTCCGCAAGACAACAAGGTCACCGGCCGAATTGCTGAAGCCGGCGCCGAGGGTGTCGCCGCAGCGGTCGCCAGTGCCAAAGCCGCTTTCATCGCACATCGCAAAACATCCATGTCGGCCCGTATCGGATGGCTGAAGGCAGCGGCAACAGCGATGCGTGGTGCAGTAGAGGAGCTTGCGGCGCTGGTGTCAGAGGACGTGGGCAAGCCCATTCGTATGGCGCGCTTTGAGGTCAATCGCGGGATCGATTTCATCGAAGCCTGTGCGGCTGCGGTTCCCCAGATAAAAGGCGAAGTTCTCGCGCTCGATGCAGCCGCCGCAGGTGCGGGATTGACCGGTCTGACGCGGCGCGTGCCTTATGGTGTCGTCGCCGGCATCACGCCGTTCAATGCGCCGGTCAACCTGCTCCTACAGAAGGTGATGCCCGCTGTCGCTGTCGGCAACAGCATCGTGGCAAAGCCGGCTTTGGCCGGAACGCGCGTCGCCCTGAAGCTGGCCGAGATGTTCGTGGCGGCCGGCTGGCCCGTCGGTCTGTTCAATGTCGTGACCGGTGATCGCGTCACTGCGCTCGCTCTGTCGGCGCATCCCGATGTCGCGGCAATTTCTTTCACCGGCGGCACCGCTGCTGGCCACGATCTGGTCCGCGCTGCCGGCGCGCGCAAATTCCTCGCCGAGCTCGGCTCCAATGCCGCGAATATCGTCCTTGCGGATGCGGATCTGACGCTTGCTGCCGCCAAGATCGCGTCGGCCGGATTCGAGGCAAGCGGCCAGCAATGCATCTCCGCGCAACGCGTCCTCGTCGATCGCAGCGTCCTCGATCAGTTCTTGCCGGATTTCGTCAAGGCCGCTCGGGCACTTAAAGTCGGCGATATCGGCGATCCCACCACCGACATTGGCCCCATGGTTCATCAGGCAGCGGCTACGCGCGTGATGGCCATGGTCGAGGACGCGCTCGCACAAGGCGCCAAGGCTGTTCTGATGCCGAGGCGCGAAGGCGCGCAAGTCTCGCCCGGCATTCTGCTCGATATTCCCCGCGATGCGCGGCTCTGGAAGGAAGAGGTGTTCGGACCCATCGTCGTGGTGGCTGCCTTCGACACCGTCGATCAGGCACTCGAACTGGCGAATGATTCTGATTTCGGATTGCAGGGTGCAGTGTTCACCCGCAGCCTCGCCAACGCCCTTCGCTTCGCCGACGATTTCGACGTCGGCTCGCTGTGGATCAACGAGGCCAGCCGATTCCGGCTGGACATGTATCCTTTCGGCGGCGTGAAGCAGAGCGGCATCGGCCGCGAAGGCGTGCAGTACGCCATGGAAGAACTGTCGCAGATCAAATTCGTGGGCATTCGCCCATAATATGCGTTCAACCTGTTTGAGAGGAAGCATCAATGCAGATGAAAGACAGCCAGACGATCCCCGCCTCGCGTAAGGTGGTGTGGGCTGCCCTCAACAATCCCGAGATCCTCAAGCAGTGCATCCCGGGATGCCAAAGTCTCGATATGACCTCGCCGACAGAGATGAGCGCCAGAGTCGTTATCAAAATCGGGCCAGTGAAAACAAATTTTGGCGGCAAGGTGACGTTGAGCGACCTCGATCCGCCGAAGGGCTATCGGATCACCGGGGAAGGATCAGGTGGCGTTGCGGGGTTTGCCAAAGGCGGCGCGGTAATCCAGCTCGAAGCGATCGGCGACAACGAGACCGTACTGCACTACGAGGTAGATTCGCAGATCGGCGGAAAGCTGGCGCAGCTCGGTAGCCGCTTGATCGACTCCACCGCGAAGATGCTGGCAAATGAGTTTTTCTCGAAATTCGTTGCAATCCTTACCGACGCGCAGCCCGCCACGGCTTGATGTTACTTCGCCTATTGCGGCCGTGGTTAATGCCGGAACGCGCCGGCGGTATAACGAAGCCCTGAGACGACCGGCTGGACCCGGTTTTCGTTGTATCCAGCCGGTTCGTTATATCGGGCGCGAAGCATGGCCGATCGCCAGCTCCTCGTGAGACAAGCTTGATCAGATCTTGGTCAGTTCGAATGTTGAAGCAGCGAAAATATCTTCGACCTTGAGTTGGCATTTCGAGAGCCCTTGCTCGTAGTGATAGCGAAGGAACGTCTCCAGCACGCGCCTGTTGGCGTCGATGCCATAGCTCCAGTAATCCTCGCCCATCAGCAGCTTCATCCGCTCATACTCGGCGACGCCCCAGGGCAGGCTGGTGAAGAGATGCCCGATCTGTCCCATTTCGTGCATGCACAGTTCCTTGGCCTTGATAAAGGCCTTGTAGAAGCTGACCGCGAGCCAGGGATGGCGCTCCAGGATCGACTTGCGGATACCGATCGCATGCATGATCGGGAAGTTGCGTGTGCGCTTGAAGTAATCCAGTTCGGTCGCGGGATAATCCGGAAAGAGCCGCGCGACATTGGGTGCGCCCCTCAGGAAACAGGAAGGTGCACGGGCGCTGATCATCCCGTCCAATTCGCCGTGTTCCAGCATCTGCGACAAGGTGCGGTCGTCCGGCACCTGCTTGAGCTCCACATCGCTGGGTAGTTTGATCAGCGAACGCTCGTCGCGTCCCGCTTCTTCCAACCCGCCGCGCCGCCAGCGAATATCCGCCGGCTTCACACCGTATTCGTCTTGCAGAATACCACGGATCCAGACATTGGCCGTGATCTGATACTCGGGCAGGCCGATGGTCTTGCCTTTCAGATCCTGCGGCCTGTCGATGCCGCGGTCGGTACGGATATAAATGCCGGAGTGACGGAACAACCGCGAGACAAAGGCAGGGATCGCCACATACTCATTGACGCCGCGCGTGGTCGTCGCGCAATGGCTGCTCATTGAGATCTCGCAAACATCGAATTCGCCGTACTTGAAGGCGCGGTGGAAGGACTCCTCCGGCTCCAGCGGCACTGCATGGACATCGCAGCCTTCGACACTGACCCGGCCATCGAACAGCGCGGCGGTGCGATCATAATTGCAAACGGACATACTGATGCTCAAACCCGCCATGACGCCTATTTTCCTCGCTGTTGTAATGCTATGCGATATTTAACTAACTTGTTAGTTAACATGTCAAGCCCGCAGGACGCTTCGCGAGGTGATGCCTTAATATGTGGCGCCATTTTGAGGATCGCGGTCCTATCCGCGTCGTTCCAGGAATGCGTGCTGTGATTTTGATGGTCGCCACGTCGTATTCCGCCATTAAGTTCTTTGACGTCGTGTGCGGCGGCCGCAGCGTATGAGTGCCCACGTGAGCGAGCGCATACTCCATTGTTACTTCGGCAGTAAGGAAGGCTTGTCCGCCGCTGCCGCCATTGCTCAGACCCATGAAATCATCCTGGCCCATTCGGAATTCATCGACCCGTTCAGCATCGCGAATCTGACGAGGGCGCGGCATATCCGCTCGGGGGGCACCGTATCATGCATGCCATCGAGTTTGGACGAAAGCTGTTTGCGGAATGCTCAAGCGTTAGTCGCACGTTGCTGGATTTTTTCGCAATGCACCGTTGGCTGATGCAAATCCCGCTGCGTTGCAGCGGAATTTAATACTGACGATCGCCCAACATTGCAGCGGATGAATGGTGTTGACTCGCGTTGACAAGAGTAACTAACCGGTTAGTTTATTTAGAACGATTGCAATGGTGCGGATCGCTCGATGATCGAGATGATGTCGGGACCACGGGCAATCAGGAGATCGACAGTGGCTGTTCGCTTCAAGGGAGTTATTCCTTATCTGGTAACTCCGATCGATGAAGATGGGAATGTAAAGGCCGGCGTGCTTTCGCGCCTTTGCAACGACCTCATCGAATGCGGTGTTCACGGCCTGACTCCGTTGGGGAGCACCGGCGAATTCGCCTATCTCAATGACCGGCAACGCAGGGCCACCGTCGACATAACGGTGCAGGCGGCGAACGGCCGTATTCCGGTGATAGCCGGCGTCGCAGGAACTTCCACCGCACACGCGATCGAACAGGCCAAGGCTTACAAGGCGGCCGGCGCGAACGGTTTGCTTGCAGTGCTTGAAACGTATTTTCCCCTCGGGGAGCACGAGACAGGGGACTATTTCCTCTCGATTGCCGACAGCACGGACCTGCCGGTCGTCATCTATACCAACCCGAATTTTCAACGCAGCAACCTCACCGTCGACGTCATCGAACGGTTGAGTCGTCATCCCAATATCGTTGGATTGAAGGACGCGTCGACCAATACCAGCCGCCTGCTCTCGATTCGCAATCGCTGTCAGGATGAGCTCGATGTGTTCGCGGCATCTTCCCATATCCCGGTATGCGTCATGATGCTTGGCGGGAAGGGCTGGTTTGCTGGCCCGGCCTGCATCATCCCGAGACAGAGCGTCGCGCTGTACGAGCTTTGCGTGCAGGAGAGATGGAGCGAGGCGATGACGCTTCAGGCCCATATCTGGCGCATCAACGAAATCTTCGCGAAATATAATCTTGCCGCCTGCATCAAGGCGGCCCTGGAAGAGCAGGGCTATCCCGTTGGTCCTCCGGTCCTTCCACAGCGACCCCTCAATGCCGCCGAGCGCGCAGTGGTCGCAACAGCTTTGCGTGAGCTAGCACAGGAGCCGATAGATGAAGGCGTCAAATTACTTGTACTATCCAGTTAGTTAACTGATAATCGGATGGTTGGCTTCACCCCTTATCGCAATGGCTTCGCAGTCCCCCTGACGGGGGGCGGATTGGAAAGTCAGATGTGGGTGACACAGATACCGCATTCCGCGGATCGAGGACGAAGACCTCGTAGCCACCATCAGATCAGGAGATAGAAATGGGCATTGCTAGGCATTCACGCACAAAAGAGGTCGAGAACCTGTCGCTCGAAGAGATCAATGATCTCTACATCGCGCGGTTCCGTGACCGAAAGCCCGATTGGGCTGCGTTCGAAGACGCCAAGATTGAAGGATTCAAGCGGGCGCAACACCGCTTCATCGGCGCCGGTGGCTCAGGCAAGCACGGTGCAGGCGGCTTCATTCCAGCCGGAAACTTTACGCTCTCCATCATGTACGTGAACCCCGGCCAAGGTAACGCCGCGCACACTCACGAAGTGGAGGAAGTGTTTTTCGTTCTGCAGGGCTTCCTCGATGTGTTCATCGAAGACGAAACGGGCAAGCGCATCATGACGCGACTCGGTCCGTGGGAGTGCATCTCAGCGCCTGCTGGCGTGATTCACGGATACGAGAACAACAGCCTGGAGCCGGTTTACTTCCAGGTCATGCTTGGACGCGGCAAACCGGAAACGATGGGTTACGCGGATGACCGCCTGTTCCAAAGGCGTGCTGCACATATTGCCGAAGGCGAATCTGGCTCGGAAGTCGCGTAACCGGCTGGGGCTGGTCTGCGGCAGTTGGGGAACCGACATGACAAAGGGGAGGACATCTGTGAATAGAAGGGGGAGGGGTACTATGAAGCGTGATGTTTTAGCTGCTTCTGCTGCAGGGATGATGTTGGTGGGGTCTCTCACGGGAGCCCACGCAGCGGATTCGGATGCGATGGTAACGAAAGCGCCGCCGGCGATAATATCGCCGGCCGCGCCGACCCACTGCACTGGCTTCTCGGATTTCTTTCTGACCGATTGTCAGTTGTACGGTTACGGCGTCCGCTTCTACGGCACGATCGACATGGGCTACGGCTACCACACGCACGGTGCGCCATATAACCCGTTCTACGGATCTGGTACGAACTACCAGCTCGGAAGAGCTAGCAGACAATCGATGTGGGTGCGTTCGCCCAACGCGTTAAGTCAATCGAATGTCGGTATCTCGATTAAGGAGCCGCTCGGCCTCGGATGGACGTTCCTTGGTCAGGTTGAAACGGCGTTTAATCCGTACTCCATGAACATTGCTAACGTAACGCACAGTCTGCTCGAAAACCGCGGTGTTCCACTTAATCAGCAGACTGCGGCCTCCGATTCAGCCTTGAATGGCACTTGGTACGGCGGAATCGGTTATGCCGGTATCAGCAACGACACTTACGGAACGCTAACGGTATTTCGGCAGCGTTCGCTGATGGCCGATGTTATTCGCGCCAACGACTCGATGAATACTTCGTATGCATTCTCGCCGCTGGGCTACTCAAGTTTGGCCGCAGGCGGCGGTTCAAGCCAGGTTTCAAAACCCAACACGGCAGTGAAATACACCGTCAACATTAACAACTTCCGCCTGGGGGCATTCGCGCTGTTCGGCGGGTATGATCTTGGTAACGGCGCACAGGAAGCGTACGAGGGTCAAGTCGGCGGCGATTTCAAGATCGGCCCCGGACTTCTTACACTCGATGTCGTCGGCGGCATGGCCAAGGACGCCGTGAGTCTGAGTCTGGGTGGAACGGCAATCACCCAGACCCCGTTCACAGCCACAGTGGCCGACACGAAAAACGTGCTGGTGGCGGGGACTTACAAAGTCAACAAGCTCAAGCTGTCCGCAGGCTACGAATGGATCGATTACTCACCACCGAGCAATCCGATCTCCATCAACGGGCAGGGTTTCGACACCATCGCCGGAGACTTCGTGTGTTTAGGCTGTACCAATATTAACGGCACTAACATCAACAACACGGCCTACAGTGCGAGCAACGGCACCAAGGACAAGGTTCTGCAATACACGTGGCTTGGCGCCAGGTACTCGGTCACAGAGACATTGGACGTCGCCATTGCTTGGTATCATGTCGATCAAAATAACTACGCAGCAAGCAAGGCCAACCTTCTGGGCTGCGTCGGGAATAGCAGAAGCGGATCTTTCTGCGCAGGCTCGACTGATACCACGTCAGCTCTTGTCGACTGGCAGTTCCTGCCGAAATGGGACACCTACCTCGGCATAGCATATTCGCAAGGGGCGGGTGGCATGAACAGCGGCTATCTCGCCCGCAACGACCTTGCTACGACGGCCGGCGTTCGTTTCCGCTGGTAATCTGCTCTCGATTAGATTGGTATAAACGGATCCTCTTTTTAGAGGGTCCGTTTTTGTTTGCGTCTGACGCTTTGGCCAGCGCGGGGAGCTGTGACGGTGTGTCTGAGAAGCACTTGCGATCACCTCTCTCATGGTCTTCGAGCTTATGTAAGCGGTCTTGGTGTTGACTGCGGCAATCCCATTCCTGAGGAGATGGTCATCCACGCAACGCGGATGACCATCTCTAACGGCTCACTTCATCAATGATACATGGGGTGTAGTCAGCGATAAAGTCGTGGGACCAAACGTAATTAGGTCGCACACTAGCCGCATCCAAATTGGATGAATGGCTTCCCCGATGCCCGATCAGACCTTGGTGAATTTTCGATAGTCGAGCTGGCGGAAGAACCAATAGGAGAAACCGCCGATATTGTTCTTCATCACCACATTTGAGCTCGGCTGATAGAGCGAAATATAGGGCAGTTCATCCCACGCCATTTGGATGTATTTGGTTGCTGCAGCGTCCATGGCTTTCGGGTCGCTACTGAAATGCGACTCCTCGATGAGTTTGTTCATCGCGTCATTTTGGTAGACGGCCGTATCGTGCAGTGCTGTTTTGTCCGCGTAGACAAAGCCAAAATAAAAATACGGATAAGCCAGCCAGCCGCCGAAAATATCGACGAGGAACGGCAGCTTCTTTGACGTTAGCTCGCTGCGCCAATTGGCGCCCGGAATCTTGTTGAGCGAGATTTTGATGCCGATTTGGGCCAGGCTGTTCTGGATCAGGATGCTGGTCGTCTCGTCGGTGACGACATTGCCGAGATCATAAGACAAGGTGGTCTCGAAGCCGTTCGGAAAGCCTGCTTCGGCAAGCAACGCCTTGGCCTTCTCAATATCAGTCTTATAAGGCCCCGGCTGCGGCCAGTTCGGGGTCGTCACCTTATCGGGACCGCCGGCCAGAACGCGGCCTCGCTTGTAGACCGCCAGATCCAGAATCTGCTGATAGGGGATAGCGTAGGAGATAGCCTGCCGGACTTTCGGATTGTCGAAAGGTGGCGTGGTGACGTTCATGCTCAAGAACACGACGGTGTTGTCCATCAGCGCGCTGATGACTTTGAGCTGCTTGTTGTTCGACAGATCCGAGGCATCCTTGGGCGGCATCTCAAAAGAGAAATCGACATCGCCGCGCTCCACGAGTGCGCGCCGCGTTGCGGCGGATGGCACGACACGAGCGATGATACGTTGGATTTTTGGCTTGGTGCCGCAATTCCAGTGCTCGTTGCGGACGTAGACGATCTCCTGACCCGGCGTCCAGCGATCGACCTTGTAGGCGCCGCCTCCAGCCGTGTTGTTCTTGGTCCATAGCACGCCCCAAGGGTCGGCCTCCGTGGAGTGCTGTTTCACCAATTCCGAATTCAGAATGAAGCTGACTGGAGCTGCTGCATAAGGCAGCGTGTACGGATCGCGGCGGATGTAATCGATACGAAAGGTATGATCGTCAACCGCAACGAACTGCTCGGGCTTGGTCATCGAGACGGCGCCAAAAATGAATTTGGGATAGCCGCCGACGCCAATCGCCCGATCGTAAGAATATTTCACATCCTTGGCGGTAACCGGCGTCCCGTCATGGAAGGTGGCATCCTTGCGCAGCTTGAAGGTAATCGACTGATCGGTGACGTTCCATTCCTCGGCAAGTTCGGGCTGGATATTGGTGTAGTCGTAATAGTCGTTTCCGTTCTCGTCCTGCTTCAGGCCGAAGGTGCACAGGCGATCGTAGGTGTTCCAGGTGACCTCAAGAGCGGCGCGATTGGCGCCCACCACTTCGCTGTCCAGAGAGTTTGGACCGGTCTCGGAGACGCTTAGCAGTGTATCCTTACGATCGTCCGCCCAAGCCGTGCCGGTGCGGCCGCCGATGGCGGCGCTGACGGCCAAAGCGGGTGTCGCCTTCAAAATGGAACGCCTGTCGATCTTCTTCATGTCCAACCTTCTCCTCGGTCGTAACGGATGGATTGCTGCTGCACGTTGTGGGCGCCGCCGCTCGGGCAATCCGGTTGCAAGGCGAAGGCTGGCATGGAAATTGAATATATGGCCAGACTACGGTCATCCAAACTAACCGCAAACGCCTGTATAATCTAACCGGATGATCAAAATAGGAATCGGGTAACTTGGTCAACTGCTTCTTGACTAATTAGTTAGTCAATGATCAAGGTTGAGTGGTTTAGAGGAATTCTTCGGGAGGTGCGGAGCCTTGGTCTATCTCATTCTGAGCCGCTTCTGGGCGGCTCTGCCGAGCGTTGTCGGAGTCATCATTGTCACTTTTTTGTTGACGCGCGCCTTGCCCGGAGACCCGGCAGCCTATTTCGCAGGCCCCGCCGCCACGCCCGATACTATCGCCGATATCCGTCACCAACTCGGTCTCGACAAGAGCCTGCCGGTTCAGTTCGTGGTTTATGTCGGGGATCTAGCGCGAGGTAATCTCGGCACCTCGTTGACCACGGGCCAGCCTGTGTTGAGCGAACTGTCGTCGCGTCTGCCTGCCTCGGCCGAGCTGACTTTGTTTGCCCTCGTGATCGCGGTCACGATCGCCGTGCCGCTCGGTATGCTGGCGGCGATCCGGCCGGGCTCCTGGATTGATTATAGCTGCCGGTTGATTGCCACGGCAGGCGTGTCGTTGCCGACATTCTTCACCGGGCTGCTTTTCATCTACATTTTCTATGTCGTCCTGGGCTGGGCACCGTCACCGCTTGGTCGGTTGGACGCGTTCTCCTCACCGCCGCCCAATCATACCGGGTTCTATCTTATCGACAGCTTGATCGCAGGCGATCTCGATCTCTTCTGGGCGTCATTCACGCAGTTGCTGCTGCCGGGATTGGCACTCGGATTGTTCGCGCTTGCGCCGCTCGCGCGTATCACTCGGGCCTCCATGCTGGGCGCGTTGTCGAGCGACTTTGTGCGCACGGCGCGAGCCAGCGGACTCTCTCCATGGCGTGTCGTCGTTGTCTATGCGTTCGGCAATGCCGTGCTGCCTGTGGTGACAACGCTGGGCATGGTCTTTTCCTTTCTGCTCGGCGCCAACGTTCTGGTCGAAAAAGTCTTCGCGTGGCCCGGTATCGGCTCTTACGCAATCGATGCGCTGGTGGCCTCCGACTATGCGCCGGTTCAGGGTTTCGTGCTGCTCATGGCATGCCTCTACATCGCGCTGAATCTGATTGTCGACCTGACTTATTTGCTGCTCGATCCGCGCGTCGGGATCGGCGCATGAAGGCGATCCTGCGTCAGGTTGGTTATGTTGCCGTCGAAAACCCGCTGAGCGGTGTTGGATTCGCGCTTCTTATCATTTTTGTCTTCGTCGCGATTTTCGGTCCGCTGATCGCGCCGCATGATCCGCTGGCGCCGCTATCGGGCGGACTGCAGCCGCCGAGTGCGGAATATTGGCTGGGTACCGACCAACTCGGCCGCGACATATTGAGCCGACTGATCATCGCAACGCGTCTCGACCTCGGCATCGCTTTCGCAGCGGTGATCCTCGCCTTCATTTTCGGTACAGGGTTCGGTTTGTTATCCGGATATTATGGTGGCTGGTGGGATCGGATCATTGGCCGCCTGACCGATACGCTAATGGCCTTTCCGTTGTTTGTGCTGGCGATGGGCATCGTTGCGGCGCTGGGCAATTCCGTGGCGAACATCGTTTACGCGACGGCGATTATCAATCTGCCGCTCTATACGCGGCTTGTCCGCACCGAAACCAATGTCCGCCGTAATGCAGGCTACGTCGAAGCGGCTCGGTTAGCCGGCAACTCCGATCTGCGCATCATGCTCGGTCATATATTGCCCAACATTCTGCCACTGATGGCTGTGCAGACATCGTTGACGCTGGGTTATGCGATCCTCAACGCCGCTGGCCTTTCCTTCATCGGCCTCGGCGTCCAGCCGCCTACGCCGGAATGGGGCATCATGGTTTCCGAAGGGGCCAGTTCCATCGTCTCCAACGAGTGGTGGGTTGCCCTGTTTCCGGGCCTCGTCCTCATGCTCGCCGTTTTCTGCTTCAACCTGATGGGCGACGGCTTACGCGATATTATCGATCCTCGCAGGCGCACATGAGTAACAACGAACCTATACTCCTGCACGTGGAAAACCTTTCGGTCGAGTTTCAGACTCGTTCCGGAAAGCTGCGTGCGCTGGAGAATGTCAATTTTGATCTGCGGCGCGGCGAGATGCTGGCAGTTGTCGGTGAAAGCGGTTCCGGCAAATCGGTGACCTCATACGCCATCATGGGCATCCTCGATCCGGCGGCACGCGTAACCTCGGGCCGCATTCTTCTGAATGGCCGGGACATCTTGCGCGAGACGGAGGGCAATCTGCGTTCCATGCGCGGCCGAAGCTTCTCGATGATTTTCCAAAATCCGCGCACCGCGCTCAATCCTATTCGTCCGATCGGAAAGCAAATCGCCGACGTGTTGGTTGAACATACCGGGCTCGGCCGCAGGGCAGCCATGATCCGCGCGGTCGAACTCCTTGCGCAAGTGAAAATCCCTGACCCTGAACGCCGTGCCAAAGCTTACCCCTTCGAATTGTCCGGCGGCATGTGTCAACGCGCGATGATCGCCATGGCCTTGTCTTGCAAACCCGCCATCCTGATTGCCGATGAGCCGACCACCGGCCTTGACGTCACCACTCAAGCGACAATTCTGGAATTGATCGATGAGGTCGCTCGCGATCAGGGCATGTCCACGTTGTTTATTACCCACGATCTGGCCCTGGCCGCAGACCATGCCCAACGTATCGCGGTCATGCATGCCGGGCACGTTGTCGAAGTGGCATCGTCCGCCGCTCTTTTAGAAGCGCCGCGCCATCCCTATACGAAGGCCCTGCTTGCGGCCATGCCGGGCCCAGCGGCATCGCTTTTAGATTTGTCGTCGATCCCGAATAATCTTCCTGATCTTCGCAGGACAGATCTGCCCGAATGTCGCTACGCCGAACGCTGCACTCGCCGCGAGGCCGACTGTGATTTGCCGCTTGTGTTAGAGCCGCTCGACTCCCGCCACTTCATCGCATGCCATCATCCGCTATGACCACCTTGCTCGAAGCTTCCAATCTCATCAAGCGCTTCGCGCTGCCGCGAACCGGCAGCATGTTCGGCGCAAAACATACGCCCGAAGTCTTCGCGGTTGAAGACGTCAGCTTCTCGATTGCGGAAGGTGAAACCGTCGGACTGGTTGGCGAATCCGGTTGCGGCAAATCGACTCTCGTCCGCCTCCTTTCTCGCTTGCTCGATCAGACGTCAGGCAATCTGTTCTTCGAAGGCAACAATATCGGCGCGGTGCCGGCGCATGCATTCGGTCGCAGGCCCGAGCGCGCGAACATTCAGTTGGTGTTTCAGGACCCGACCGATTCGCTGAACCCGCACCTCCTGGCTTTCGACGCCATCGCCGATCCAATCCGCCGGCTGAAGCCGATGTCCCGCGCCGCGCTCGAAGCGCGCGTCATTGAGGTCGCCCGTTTGTGTGGAACGCCGGAACATCTTTTGCAGCGTTATCCGCATCAGCTTTCCGGTGGTCAGAAGGCGCGCGTGGGCATCGCTCGCGCCCTCGCTGTCGAGCCACGATTGCTCATCCTCGACGAACCGACTTCCGCCCTCGACGTTTCGGTGCAAGTCCGAATCCTGCATTTGCTGGATGATCTGAAGCGCCGTCTCGGCCTCAGCTATCTCTTTGTCAGCCATGACCTCAATGTCGTGCGTCTGCTTTGCAATCGTGTGCTGGTCATGTATGCCGGCAAGATCGTCGAGAGCGGCCCGACCGATGCGATTTTCAACGCGCCGGCGCATCCCTATACCAAGGCGTTGCTCTCCGCGATCCCACAGCTTGAGGCAGACGAAACTCGCCCGCGCATCCGGCTTTCCGGTGAGCCGGTCAGCCCGGTCGATCCCGATCCTCGCGTCTGCCGTTTCCAGAGCCGCTGCCCGAAGAGCGCGCCACGATGCAGCGAGATTATGCCTGTTTTAACTTCGGTTGGTTCCGAACACTATGTGGCCTGCCATTTTCCTGAAGGACGGTAGAATGGCGATCAAACCTCATCGAGGTTCCAAGCCGGCAGCAAGGGCCCTGGTATCATGGGCAAGTTGAACTCTTTCATCGGCAGCGCGATCGAACGAGTGGAGGATTTGCGCCTCCTTCGCGGCAAAGGCCAATATGTCGATGACTTGCAGCGTCCGGATTTGCTGCACATGGTCATCTTGCGCAGTGGTGTAGCGCACGGGCGCATTCGCTCGGTCGATATCAGCACCGCGGAAGCGATGCCGGGCGTGCGCGCGGTTTTCCACGCCGGCAATCTTGGCATGGCCGTGCCGAAGATTCCAATGCGGCAGGAGGTCATACCGGATCTGCAGCGTTTTGAGCAGCCGGTCATCGCCGATGGCAAAGTCAGGTATGTGGGTGAGCCGATGGCCGTTGTCGTGGCTGAAACTCAGGCCATGGCGGAGGATGCCATCGAGGCCATCGAGTTCGATATCGAGATGCTCCCGGCCGTTGTCGAGCGCCACGCCGCCCGGAGCGGTGACACCGTGCTGTTCGAAGAGATCGGCACCAATATCGCCTCCGTGTTTACCGCGATACGCGGGGAGGGGGAAGCCGCCTTTGCCAACGCACCATATACGCGGCGTGAAAGGATGAGCGTTCATCGCCACACTGCGCTCCCCATGGAATGCCGCGGACTTCTTGCTGAATGGGATGAGAAGGCTCAACGTCTGACCTTGAACGGTGTGGTCAAGGTCCCCTTCCCAAACCGCCGCATCCTGGCCAAACATCTGGGCTTGCCTGAATCTTCGGTCGATTTGATCGTGACCGATGTCGGCGGCGGTTTCGGCGCGCGGGGTGAGTTCTACCCCGAAGATTTTTTGGTTCCCTTCTGCGCCAAGACAGTCGGACGCCCGGTCAAATGGATCGAAGACCGCCGTGAAAATTTATTGGCGATGAATCACGCGCGCGACGTCGAGTTCGATCTGGAGCTTGCTTGTGACCGCGATGGAAAAATTCTGGCGATGCGCGGCCATGCTTATTCTGATGTCGGCGCCTATATGCGCACGGTTGGTGCAACAGCTTCGCGCAACGTAATCCAGACCCTGTCCGGTCCCTACCGGATTCCGGATATCCACGTCGATGTCGCCATTCAGGTCTCCAACAAGACGCCCTCCGGTACCTATCGCGGCCCCGGGCGTTTCGAGGCAGATTTTTTCAGAGAACGTCTGTTCGACATGGTGGCCAAGGATCTTGGCATCGATCGCGTCGAATTCCGCCGCCGCAATCTCATCACCCAGGCCGAGGCGCCCTACAAACTGGCGACCGTGCAGGCGCCGGTAAACAATGCCAGCGAGACTGACAGCGGTAACTATCATGAGACTTTTGAACGTTGCTTGAAAGAGATCAATTGGAGCGAAAAGTCAAAGTTTCAGGGTCAGTTGATCGACGGACGTTATCAAGGGCTTGGCATCGGTTGCTACATTGAGGGTGGCGCTTCGGGCCCGAAGGAGAACGCACGTCTGGCGCTCGATCCCGATGGATTGATTTCTGTCTATGTTGGTTCTTCCGCGCTCGGCCAGGGTCTGGAGACCGTATTTTCTCAGATTGCCGCAGATGCCCTCGAATTTCCCATGGAGCGCATCCGCGGCATTTTCCATGGCTCGACCACTCTGTTGCGTGAAGGGTTCGGAACTTACAGTTCGCGCTCAGTGGTCATGGGCGGCTCGGCCATTGTCGATGCTGCGCAGAAGTTGCTGAAGGTTATCTGCGAGGCCGCGGCAATCAAGCTGGGCTGCGCGCCAAACGAGGTCGAGATTCTCGACGGCATAAAGGTTCAGGGTCCGAAAAAGAAGTCTTTGCCGATCGGCGAACTCGCCACGGCAGGCAGCATCAGCGTTGATGGTAGCTACAGCAGTCATAAACGCACTTACGCCTACGGTGCCCATGCGGCGCATGTTGCCGTCGATGCCCGCACCGGCCATGTCGAAATACTCGACTATGTCGCGGTCGAGGATGTGGGCAGGATCATCAATCCCTTGACCCTCCACGGCCAGACTTTGGGCGCTATTGTCCAGGGGCTTGGCGGCACGTTTCTGGAACATCTGGTCTATGACAACGATGGCCAGCTTCTTACCGGCTCGCTTGCCGATTATATGATACCGACGGCAACGGACTTCCCGAACATCAAAGTTGTGGCGTTGGAGAGTTATCCGTCGCCCAATAATCCGCTTGGTGCAAAGGGCGCCGGCGAAGGCGGCATCATTCCAGTCGCCGGTGTCATGGCCAATGCCATTGCTTCCGCACTGGAAACGCTGGGCGTGCAGCCGCGCGCATTACCGCTTTCGCCACCGCGTCTTTGGACGTTAATCCAAGAATCGCAGCGTAGCCGCAAATTGTAACGTCAGGTTCAACGAAATCAGCGCAAGGCGCAGCGACCCTGCCATATGGTTCGATGCCGTGCAGGGTTAGAGATTCAATAGCCGCTTGGCATTGCCTGACAGCATCTTGGTTCGATCCTCGAGCGAGAGCGGAACGGTTTCCATCCATTTGGTGCCGAGTGCATTGTCGACAAAGGGATAGTCGACGGAAAACATGATGCGGTCGATGCCCAATTCCGTCACGCAGCACTGCAACGCCGGATTGGAAAAGAAGCCGCTGGTCGTGATGTAAAAGTGTTCACAGAAATAATCGCGGAATGATTTTGTACCCTGAGCGTCGCGCGACAGCGAGTGATTGATACGCCAGAGATAGAAAGGCAGCCCTTCGCCCATATGGCCAAGAATGATTTTGGTGCCGGGATAGGCGTCGAACACACCGCTCAGTACCAGCCGTATGCCTTGGGTCGCGGTTTCGACGCCGAAGCCCCAGGCCGAGCGCATCAGCACCGGCCATTCTTTGGCATAGTCTTGATAGTAAGCCTCGATCACGGCCGGATGTGGAATCGAAGGATGCATGTAAAGCGGTACGTTCAGCGCCTGAGCTCGCTCGAAGATCGGCCAGAACCGTTTGTCATCCATGAAGAGACCGTTGGTCAGACCGTGTACCATCGCTCCCTTGAGACCGAGCTTGGTCACGGCGCGTTCCAGTTCGTCGGCCGCTGCTTTGGGATCTGGCGTTGGCAAAGTCGCGAACCCGGAAAAACGATCCGGTCGTGCTTGTATCGTCTCGTACAACCGGTCATTGGCAACGCGCGCAAGGCGAACGGCGGATTCGGGGTCCAGTCTCTGCACAGAAGGTGCGGTGTGCGACAGCACTTGCATGTCGATGCCGGCCGCGTCCATTTCGCGGATGCGGATGTCGACCAGATCTTCCAGCCGCTGAGCAATCTTCGGCGCCTTGGTTGCGTCTCTGCCTTGGAAAGTGGCCGCCACCTCGGCGTCGGCATAGTGTTCTTCAATGGCAATAATCAGGGGTTTCTGCGACATAGCGGTTCCAGGCTGGGATCAGGAGGTGGTCGTCTTGCCGATCAATCTAGCAGCGCGAAACACTGCCGGCACCATCAATATTGACTATTTGGTTAGTTGTATGCAGAATCTGCAAGGGTTTTGCTGTACTTAGCGTTTCAATCTTTCTGGGGTGCTTGGCACATGAAACCAGCTCATTTCGACTACGCTTGTCCGACAAGCCTCGCTGAGGCGATCTCACTTCTCGCAACGCATGGCGACGACGCCAAGGTGATTTCCGGCGGACAAAGTTTAATGCCTGTGCTGGCGTTCCGAATGGCTGCGCCGAAACTTCTGGTCGATCTTCGCGCCATTCGAGATCTTGACCGAATAGAGATCGGTCCCGATGGCGTGCGACTGGGTGCCAGGGTGACCTGGCGCGACATCGAGCGCTCGACTGCGCTCGCCGAAGCGCATCCTTTGCTCTCGAAAGCCATCGCACACGTCGCCCACTATCAGATCCGCAACCGCGGCACAGTCGGCGGCAGCCTGGCGCACGCGGATCCCTCAGCTGAGATGCCCGGTATTGCGGTCGCATGCGACGCGGTATTGACGGTTGTCGGATCAAACGGCACACGTGAAGTTGCAGCTGCTGATTTTTTTCAAGGTCCGCTTTCGACCGATCTGGCTGCGGACGAGATCATTGTCTCCATCCATTTACCGCTATGGCCGAAGACAAGACGTTGGGGCTTTGAAGAATTCGCACGCAGGCGCGGTGATTTCGCCACCGCCGCCGCCGCAACCTTTTACGATTTAGACCAAGACGGCCGGGCGCGTGACGCTCATATCGGCGTCATTGGCGTTGGCGACACGGCCATGCGGCTGAATACTGCGGAAGCCATTCTTAACGGTCAGGTTATCGATCAAGATATTATCGTCCAAGCTGCAGCCGAAGCATCCCGCTCTATCGATCCAGCGGACGATATTCATGCAAGCGCCGAATACCGGCGAGACCTGCTTGCCACCGTCGTCGAACGCGCCCTCATACAGGCTTCGACCTGAGCATATCGAGTCACCATGTCAGTCCAATTCGAAGTCAACGGCATCCCCCTCACGGTTGAACCCGTGGCACGTACCACGCTCGCCGATTGTCTGCGCCATGAGGTGCACCTGACGGGCACGCATGTCGGTTGTGAACATGGCGTTTGTGGCGCTTGTACCGTTATCGTCAACGGTGCCGCGGTCCGTTCTTGTCTGATGCTGGCCGTACAGGCGCAGGGCGCAAGGATCGTGACCGTCGAGGGACTGTCGAGTTCGGAAACACTGTCCCCGCTGCAGGCCGCATTTCGCAAACATCATGCCCTGCAATGCGGCTTCTGCACGCCAGGAATGTTGACGACATTGCACGCTCTTTTAACTGAAGAACCCGACGCGGATGAAGAGCGGATACGCCACGTGATCTCCGGCAATCTGTGCCGCTGCACTGGCTATATCCCGATCGTGGAAGCGGCTTTGGAAGCGAAGGCCGCTTATCAGAAGCCTGAAAAAGCCAGTATAAGGTGATTTCGAACTGATGCGTTCCCATTCAGCAAACACAACGATCAGGTCGATGCGCTGGCGCAATATTTAGCCTGGATCACGGAAAACCCCGTGAGCAATCCTGGCATCCTAGGCACCAGCGCAAATGAAGCGCTTAGAGAGCGGGTTCTTTCGCGTGGTCTGTGGCCAGCTGCGAAAGGCGACAACCATCTACAATAGGGTCTCATGGCCGATGACGACAAAATTGGATTTCGCGTCATTTTGGCGCAAGAGTGCGACTTCGCCAACCTTAAGCGAACGGATGTCCAGCGCGGCGAACCGCGACTGCAGAATAGCGAGGATGGACTCGCGGCGATTCGCGGGAAGCAAGCCTGTCAGCGTCATGTGAAAACGGAATTCGTCGAACACATTAGGATAGCCCCAGCGATCGAGATATTCGATCTGCCTATCCGTTAGGGCCGATACGTTGCGCCGTTCGCGGTCTTGCTCCGTCAGCGGCGCGCGAAATGGATCGAACGCCGTGACGCAATCGGCTGCGAATTGTTGAAGCGCGGGCGAAGGCGCATCAGGCACGACGGCGATGAAGCTCCCAATGGAGCGAACCACGGGCGCGATGACTGGAATTTCACGCGGCATGCGAACGAAGTTTTGCATTGCTGCCATCAATTCCGCTTCGTTTCGCCCGGCAATGAGCGACAGCGGCGCTTTCAGGGTGGCATGAAAGCCGTATCTTCGCGGATCGGCGGTGATGTTTCTCCAGTCTTCGACCTGCGCTTCGATGGCATCAGGAAACGCCAGTGCCGCACCGTCGAAGGCATCGTAGCCAAGCAGGCTTGCGCCGAAGCGATAGAGTGCGCTTTGCGCGGACGGCACGAAATAAATTGCGTAGCGAGGATATTGCGGCATGACCGTCAATAGCCGGGCGCTTACGCCAGTTCAACCTTGCGCGCTGTTGTCGCCCCGATGCGAATGCGCCTCGGCTCGCCGATATACACCATGCTGCCGCCCGCGATCACCGCGACTATCCTCGGGCGCAGGGGATCGGATCCATCGACCATTATAATGTCAGCGCGTTTGCCGGCGGCGATCTGTCCGCGGTCGTGAAGTCCGGTCGCCGCAGCCGGCGCTCCGGAGACCAGCGACCATGCTTTAGGCAATGACAACACATTATCGGCCGCGAGCAGGAAAGCCGCAAGAAGCGGCGCCGGATAGTAATAATCGGAAGCGAGGATCGAACACAGCCCCTTGCTCACCATCTCGCTCGCGCTGGTCCAGCCGGTGTGGCTGCCGCCGCGCACCACGTTCGGCGCGCCGAACACGGTGAAGTCGCCATTTTCCGTGGCTGCGCGGGCGGTTTCTTCGTTGATCGGAAATTCGGCGATTTTCACGCCGAGCGCACGAAATGCGCCGCGCTGCGCGGGGCTTTCATCATCATGCGACAGCAGCGGGATATTGTGGGCTCGTGCCAGCGCGGCAAGGCGTTCGATCGATCCTTTCACTTCGTTCTTACGCGAGGCCACACGAGCCACGATCTTGTCGAACTCTGCTTCGCTGACGCCGGAACGCTCCACCATCCGCGCGCGCTTCGTCGGATTGGCCATCGACGATTCGGTCATATGCATATGATCGTTGAAGGCGAGCAGATCGACACGCCCGGCCGCAAGCCATTTGGCGATGGTCGGTTCAGCGTCGAGATTGAACGTCTCTTGCCGCAAATGAAAGCGGGTGTCGGCGGCAAGGCGCGGCCGCAGGTCGTCGATGGCGTCGATCAGGCAATGGGCATTATCTGTTCCGCGCAGTCCCGGCTCCCACGACCAGGTGGTGGCGTGAAAGACGGTGGTGATGCCGTTGGCGATGGCCTGACGGTCGCTGTCCACCAGTGCGACATCGATCGGAAAATTGACGCCGGGGCGGGGCATCATCTGCCGCTCGAACGCGTCGCCATGCATGTCCACGATGCCGGGCAAAGCGAGAAGTCCGCTGTTGTCAATGTGCAAGGCAGCCAAACTGCTGCGTGACGACGTCTCCACGATGGCATCGCCGGCGATATGGATCGAAGCATTGACCAGCGCGGACCCGATCAGCGCCTCGCCGCCTTCAATCAAGATATCCGTCATGGCTGCGATGCTCCGATAAAAGGTTGGGCGGAAGATGTTGTTTCGTATTTTTCTAAAAACTCTTCAACCGACAGGTGGCTAAAATCTGGCAAGGCGATGCGGAGTTGCTCATGGCTCCAGTCCCACCACGCGAGATTTATCAATTGCTGCGCGATCTTGTCCGAAAATCGCCGCCGTATCGGCTTTGCCGGATTACCGCCGACAATTGTGTATTCCGGAACGTCCTTGGCCACGACCGCGCCTGCAGCCACGACAG